>WYEI01000250.1 GCA_009903905.1 Pyrobaculum sp.
TCGGTGAGGAGCTTGGCCACGGCCTCCGCGGCCTCCTCGGCGTTGCTGTAGCCCACGCCGAACTCGCCGAAGCCGGCCAAGTCGCTCCAAGCGCCGCCAGATCTGTGCACAACCACGGGCAACCCCCGCGCCATGGCCTCCGCAACAGCTATACCCCAGTGCTCGTTGATCGTGGCATGTAGAAATACCCTACATCTCCTGAGAGCCTCGTCTATTTTACTCCGCGGCACGCTTCTAAGGAGCTGTACACGCCCGCCGAACCTCCCGGCGAGGTTCTCCACATATTGATAGTAACGAAGGCTGGAAGGCGTGGATGCGTCGCCTACGATAATTAGCCGGGCGTCCGCCACCTCTTTAAATATGAGGGAGGCCACCTCTTCCACCACCCAGTGATACCGCTTCTCCTGCGAAAAGCGGCCCAGCATCACGACGCAGGTCTCCCTCTCCTCAAAGCTAGGCGGGCCCTCGGCTATTGACGTCGTCGGCGGCAGAGGCGGGTTGAGGACCTTCGGCTCTTCTCCAAAGATCTTCTTCACCACGTCGGCGGTCCATCTGGAGTTCGTCAACACGAGAACCGCCGCGGTGAAGGGGTTGTCTCTGGCGAAGTGTGGATACAGACGGGTGAAGACCTTGGCATAGAGGTTCATGGGAAATCTTCCGTATCTCTCAGACGCGTAGGGATCGTCGGTGTAGTAGAAGCCCACGTGTCTGTACCTGGGGTTAAATGTGGCGTCCAGCGGGAAGTGTATATACTCAACGACGGGGACTTTGCCGACGAGTCTCCGGTACGTCGGCATGTCTATAACCACGAACTTTGGCTTGTACTTCTTCACCGCCTTCTCGGCGGGCCACCAGACGAGAAGCCTCATGTAGAGGCCGAACATCTTTAGGCTGAGCCTGCCCGAGACGGTGGGGTACCTGGAGAGGTCTATGCCGAACCACTCCCTGTACTTAGACCCGTCGAAGCGTGTGAGAGAGGTCAAGACTGGGGTGAGCCCCATCTCTTCCACCGCCGCGGCTATGCCGGCCATAACCAGCTCCCCGCCTCCCGGCCTATCCCAGAAGTGATGAGCAACTACGGCGCTCACGAAACGAAATAACAACATAAAAATATGTTGTATCCCCTTGCCGTGAGGGTTGCCGTTATGGGCTTCGGCTGGGCTGGAGTGTTGGCGGCTGGGTTTCTCCTGGAGAGATTCCCCGGCGCCGAGGTGGTTGCCTTCGAAAAGTCGCGGCGTCTGGGCGGCCTCCTATCCTCGGTTGAGGTAAACGGCTTCACCTTTGACGTAGGCGGAAGCCACGTAATTTTCTCCAACGACAAAACCGTGCTGGCCGAGGTGGTGGCGCTCCTCGGCGGCGATGCGCTGGAGCATCAACGCAAGGCGTACGTGAGGCTGGGCGATTTGTTCGTGCCCTACCCCTTCGAAAACGGGCTCTACGTCCTCCCGCCAGAGGAGAGGGCGGAGCTCATAGGCGACCTCGTGGAGGCCTTAATGAAGATCCCGCCCAGCTGGAGGCCCAAGCACCTCCTCGACTGGATAGAGACGACGTTTGGAAGCGGCATAGCCCGGCGGTACCTAATCCCCTACAACGAGAAGATCTGGAAGAGGCCTCTCGACCAGATCTCGGCCGACTGGGCCTACATGCCAGGCCGCCTGCCCGTGCCAGACGTCAAGACGCTGATCAAAACAGCCGCCGGCATACCGACGGTAGGCTACGCCGAGCAGTCCCGCTTCTACTACCCCCGCAGAGGCGGCATACAGAGACAGTACCAAGCGGCGCTAGAGAGGGTCAGGGACAAAGTAGCGATCCACGCCGGCGAGGCCGTCAAAGAGGTGCGTAGGAGAGGCGGCGGGCTGGTTGTGAACGGGGTGGAGGTCGACCTAGCCGTGGCCGCCATGCCGCTTCCAGACCTCATAGCGGCGTTCAGCGACGCGCCTGAGGAGGTGATCAAGGCGGCGGAGAGGCTCGACTACAACCAGGTGGTTGTGGTGGGGGTCGCCCTGGACAAGCCCGCCCCCGACCAGCACTGGATCTACGTGCCCGATAGGCGCATGGTCTTCCACCGCTACGCCTGGATCTCAAACTACAGCCCCTCCAACGCGCCGCTGGGCAGATCAGCCCTCATCGCCGAAATCACCCTGCCCAGAGGCGTAGAGCCCGACTTGGAGAGACTTAAGGCAGAGGCGGTGGAGGGCCTTCTAGAGCTGGGCGTGGTGCAGGAGCGGGATGTGTTGCACGTGGAGGCTTGGCTCCACAGATATGGCTACCCCCTCTACACGCTAGACCACGCCCAAAACCGCGACACAATACTGCGGTGGCTGAGGGAACAGGGCGTAGTGGCGGTGGGCCGCTGGGGCCGGTGGCACTACTGGAACACAGACAAAGTGTACAAAAACGTGAAGGAGACCATCGCCGCGTTATGAAGCTGACTGTGGCGGTGGTTGCCTACGGCCGCTACAAATACCTAGACGAAGCCGTAGCCTCCATCGCGAGACAGACTAGGCCCCCCGACGAGGTGTTGGTCTTTACAGACAACAGAGAAGCTGTGAGGCCCGTCTTCCAGAAACACGGCGTAGATGCGGAAATCCTCCAAGAGCCGGACTTAACCCTCTGCGCCACCTACGCCAGAATCGGCGAGGTCGCCTCCGGCGACTACGTACTGCCGCTGGAAGACGACGACGTCTTCAAGCCAGAGAAGCTTGAACGTTTAGAGCCGGTTTTGAGGGAGGGCAGGTGGATCCTCGTCAAACACGCCGCAGACTTCATAGACGCCGAGTCGAAGCCCACCACATGGATTAAGCAACCAGAGGAACCTGCCGTCATAACTCGGGAAAACGCTTGGCAACTATACCACAGGTCTCGCTACCATGTCTGGCCCTCCACCTTTGCCATAAAGACAGACCTCTTGAAGAAACACGGCGAAATCCTCAAAAGCCTGCTCCTCATGGCAGACGTCGCCATATTTACCCTAGCGCTAAAAGACGGCGAAGTACTCTACCAGCCAGAAAAACTAACCTACTACAGAATAGGCACAGGTAATTCACAAACTACAACCTGCAACGACATACCCAAAATAGTCTGCACATGGAATAAATATACACATGATGATGATGTTTTATCAAGATATATAGATAGTAAGGAAATAAACAAGCTTATAAATTATGTATATATTTCTCATCTTGTTAAAATATATATACTCAATACTAAGTTTGACTGTATTTTTAAGTATAAAATTTCCTATCTTTCGTTTGTTAAAAGGTCATTTGTGGCAATTGCCAAACGGATGTACCCGCTAAGAAAGGCTGTGTTGCTTGCTTGGGTGTCTCCTCTGCTGGGTAGTAAGAGAGTTGCCGAGATTTATTACAGACGCTGGTGTAAAATGCTCCAAAAGCCCGCAGAGTAATAAACGGGGAACACGCCGGCAACGGCGTAAGTCAACTCGGCTTAACTTCCGCACAGAGGCAGTGGCGAAGGCATTCCCAGAAACCTGAAGCATTTAGCCAGCGAGACTATCGACATGTTGAAACATCACGACAAAACGCTGGAAAAGGCCGCGCACCACGCTCAGTTTAGTTGGAAGGGGGTACCAGAAACACGGTGGAAGACGCTCCATTTACCGTCCCTAAGGACAAAGTCTTAAAACAATTCCGTATGGACCATGAAATCTACGTGAAAACATCGACGTTAACGACGTCGTACCCCAACTCCCTAAGCATGGCGGCTGCCAGCCGCAGATGGCATCCACAGCTTAATAGGATGACGGGGAACCTCGTGCTCTTTTCAGCCTATCTTCGCAAGGGCGCGGCCTCTGTCCATGAACTGCATCTCGACGCCAGGGACAAGCTCAAGCACAATCTTCCTCACAGCATGCACGTACTAAACGCTTGCCCGCACCTCTCCACCGTTGCAATAATTATGCTATGCCGATCTAAGTAGCTTAAGACGTCGATTGAAAGTGCCAGCTCAGGCCTGAGACTTAACTCGTCAAGCGCCAATGCCACAAAGTCGCAGGCCAGCTGGACGCTACCTGGCGAACCACAGTAATGATGAGGTGTGACGGATCTCATTGCTTGGCTAGAGTTGTTAATATCTTCCATTCGGCTTGCGCGACGCGATCCCATGTAAACATGGAGGCGAAGTTCAGCGCTTGATTTTCGAGACGTTCCCACAGCCCCTCCTTTAATACGTGCATAGTAGCTTGCACCAGCCCTCTTATATTTAGCGGTTCAACTTTTAACACCGCCGGAGTATCAAAGTTAAGTCTTACTGCAGGAATCGCATAAGCTACTACTGGTGTTCCACAACTTAACGCCTCCAACACCACGGTAGGAAACGCATCTGCACGCGTAGGATACAACAAGACTTTGGTAGAAGCCAATAGCCTGAATTTCTCTTCACGCGTCACATTAAATCGAAGCTCAACGCTTAAATCAAGCGCTCTTAAAGTATTCACTACTTTTTCCAGATTATTATTATCAATAGAACCAGATATAAAAACCTTTAAATTTGGCAGTATTTTTCTCAAAATTTTTATAGTATTTATAAAATCGAAAATGCCCTTTTCAGGAACAACTCTGGCAAAAAACCCAATATCATATTCTCTATCTAAGTTCCTAAATAGACATTTATCAGAAGCATTCCCAGGCTCTACCACTTTAACATTTACATTAACACCAAGTCTATTAAGTTCATATGGAATAGATCGCGAAACAGCAAGAATAGGCGTCTGACCAACAGCATATTTAAACACCTTTAAACGCAAATAGCCCTTTAGTGCTTTTAAGCTAGAGCGGCCATGCAACCTGAGATTTTCAGCCAACAACTTAAACCCACTACCATCCTCCTTCAGTAGCGAACCTAGTACTGGAGTCTGCTGGAGAAGCTCTGTCCACATAACTTTATATCTCATATACCCCAGCCTAAACCCAATTGGTAAGTATGTATGTTCATGGGGAAAATACACCAACTCACATCCAAGTTTTTTCGCTACTTCAACAACATAAAAACCATATTTAATGTAATCCAACCTGTTTCCTTCTCCGAACTCTTTTAACTCATAAGCGTTATTAACTATATGGTAAATATCTTCATCTATTTCATATTTTTTTATAATTTTTAACATATCTTTTTTTCTATCTTTTGGCATAGCAAAAATATATTCTTCCTTTGGAAAATGTTCCAATATACGCAGAAGCCTATAATTTCCACCAGTTAGATCACTTGCAAGCGAGAAGACCATTATTCGTGACATACACCAGACAACGCTGAGAATTATTAAAGCTGTTACTTAGACAGTGGCCACCTAGACACAGCACCCTTCAGCAGACCAACTAATATTGTTGCTTTGCCCATGTTAGACACTAGCCGCGTTGACTATGCTAACGATGTTTCAATAGCTTCAAGTATGTTCAGCTCCACAACCGTACACATCCGACGTATTTGCCAACAGCCGAAGCGCTACGCCGAGCTAGCCGGGGTTGGCATAACATTACTCATGCATAGAGGGAGGAGATGGACCGTGGAGGGCGTCGCGGCGGGCACCGCCTTCCTCTCCTCGACCATCCTTCTGGCGAAGGCTGTTGTGATCCACCAGCTGGCGCTGAGGGACTACCTCCTCTATGTTCGTCGGATATCACGTGGCCACCGCCTACTACGTCGAGTCGCGGCTCGCATTCAGGGACGTCAAGCCCCACGTGGCGCTATACGTCTGGATCCCCGCTGTGGACCTGACGGCGCCTCTCTGGCCCGCCGCGCTTATAGCCGCCGCGGAGCCGCAAATTCACGGCAAACATCAAGAGAAACATCAAGTACTCCTGCTGTCAA
>WYEI01000158.1 GCA_009903905.1 Pyrobaculum sp.
AGGCCGGAGGACGCCTTGAGCCCCTACGCCTCCCCCCTCCTGGCCGAGCCGCAGGGCCTTCCCCCGGCCCTCGTGATCACCGCGGAGTACGACCCCCTCAGGGACGAGGGCGAGATGTACGTTGCGCACCTGAGACAGCACGGCGTGGAGGCGGTCGCCACCCGCTACATAGGCGTCGCGCACGGCTTCATAAACCTCTACCCGATGCTCGAGGAGGGCAAAATGGCCATATCCCAAATAGCCGCCGCAATAACGCAAAAACTCGCCGGAAAATAACTGAAGTATTTGCCGCGGTGACGCGGAGGATGTTAAGAACGTCGTCGCGGAACGGCTTTTAGGGCTGGCGAGTAGAAGGTGCTTCACGGCGTTGGGCTTGTGGTGGACTAGGCAACGCCGTAGGGCCGTGGTGAAGGGGGTTTTCCATCTCTTAGACAAGGGGTTGTTGGAGTCCTGCTTTATGGAGCTGGAGGCCCGTCTTAGGCGGGAGGAGAGGGAGCCGTGCAGGTTGGCCTTGTTGGGGTGGATGGATTTTGTGGCGAGGGCACACGGCGGGGAGCTCTATAGGCAGTTCAGGGAGCTTCTCCCCGAGGCCCTGGGCCTCGGAAGGCCCGACGGCTCGGCTCTCATAAACTGTAAGGAGAGGCGGATATGCAACGAGCCTTTGCTCTATTTAAAGGCGTACCTCTTTTGTAGGGAGGGGTGGATGGAGGAGCTTAGGTCGTTGGCCGCGGGGACTCCCTACGCCAAGGTGGCGAGGGTCCTCTTGGGCGAGGGGGACGTCCCTGGAGAGTGCGGGGGACTGCCCGAGAACTGTGCTATAGAGTGCCAGTATTGATGGGGATGCTCATCGGCGAGTGGCGGTTGGCGTTGCATCCCTCGGGCGGCGTGGACTTAGTATGTGGAGTGGGGTGTAAGTTTCTTTGGTCTGTGGTTTTTTAAGGCGGGTGCTCATATATCGGTATGGGCAGATCTGCGGTTGCTGTGGATGTGGGGAAGGTGGAGACTCCGCCTTCTCTTGCTTTGCATATGGTGGGGAAGTTGTTTGGCGGGGGTTCCCCGCCCGTGGGGTCGCGGGTCCTCGACGCGGGGTGCGGGAGGGGCGCCTTCGTGGAGGCTTTGTTGTCTTATCTGAGGAGCCGCGGCGGCGCGTTGCCGGAGATCGTGTGCGCCGAGAAGGATGGGGCGCTTGCGGAGGTGGCGCGTAGGCGGTTTGGGGGCGTGGCGCGGGTTGTGGTCGGCGACTTGCTGCTCATGGGGGTGGAGGAGCTGGGCGGCCCCTTCGACTTCGTGATCAGCAATCCGCCATATGTGTCGTATGAGAGGATTAGCCCAGAGCTGAGGGCTACCTATAGGAGGCTGTTTTCCGTAGCTAGCGGGCGTTTCGACCTCTATATGCTTTTCTTTGAAAAGGCGCTTTCCCTGCTGAGGCCTGGGGGCAGGCTGGTCTTCGTCACGCCTGAGAAGTACCTCTACGTGCAGTCCGCCGAGGCGTTGCGGAGGCTTTTGGCTGGATATGCCGTTGAGGAGTTGGAGTTTGTGGATGAGAGAGCCTTCGGGGACGTCCTGGCCTACCCGCTGATCACTGTGATGCGCAAGGCGCAGCCGTCCGGACCCACCTCCGTGACTCTGCGGGACGGCCGGAGGGTTGAGGTACAGCTCCCGCGGGATGGGGCGCCGTGGCTCCCCGCTATTTTGGCGGGGGAGGCGCCGCGGGGCGGTTGCGTGAAGCTGGGGCTGCTGGCGGAGCGGGTGAGCGCGGGGGTGGCCACCGGCAGGGACGAGGTCTTCGTTGTGCCGCGTGAGGCCGTCCCCCAGGGGCTCCGGGTCTTCGCCTACCCCACGGTGAGCGGGAGGGAGCTCTCGTCGTTTACGCCGGGGAGCGAGCTGGATTATGCGAAGCTTCGCCACGTGATGTTGGTGCCGTATGGCCGGGACGGAGTGCTGTTGGATGAGGGCAGGGCGGGGCCTCTGTTGGCGTACCTCTCGCGGTTTAGGCGAGCGCTGGAGGAAAGGTACGTGGTGCTGAGGGAGGGGAAGCCCTGGTATGCCTTCCACGAGGATCCGCCCATGCCCCAACTCCTCAGGCCTAAGATCCTGTGGCCCGACGTGGCGAAGACGCCGGTGTTCTACGTGGACGCTGCGGGGCTGGCGGTGCCGCGCCACAGCGTGTACTACCT
Source organism: Pyrobaculum sp. (assembly GCA_009903905.1). The sequence goes on from WYEI01000158.1 coordinate 2,178, forward strand.
GGTGCCCAGGGACCAGCGGCTTCTGCGGCCGTTGGTGGAGTTCCTCAACGGCGAAGCCGTCGGGAGGTGGATCGCGGCCCATGCGCAGAGGGCCGCCAACGGCTACCTCAGGCTCCAGTCCCACGTGATTAGGGAGCTCTGCGTGCCTAAAGATATGTTGAAAACCGTCAACGCGGCGCCATGGACGTAGAGGAGCTTCTGAGGAAGATCCCACGGCCGTATGGGGAGGATATCCCGGAGCTGTATAGGGAGCTTGACGAGATGACCAGGCGTATTGCTGAGATCCTCATGGCCTCTAATCTCTACAACGCCGGGACCCAGGAGGTGGATTTTGGGAGGGCTACCTCGGAGGACCTCGTGGAGTTGATAAGCAAAGACCCGGAGGTCATGGTGCCCTTCTTCGTCATGATCACAGGCTTTTCCCACAGGGAGCTTAGGCAACGCGGGCTGGGGAGCGTGTATTCGCTGAGAAGAGTCAGGAACCGCGAGAAGCTAAGGCCATTTGCAAACCTGGTGAGGGGTCTTCTGGCGCATCCGCTTAGGCTCGAAACCGTCTTGTATAAGTTCTATAAGAACTGGGAGGAGCACCAGAGGCGGCATTGGCGGGGGCGTAGGGCCGAAAACGAGGTATGTAGAGCGGTAATGGCACACTGTGGAAATGCGGGTAAATACGTGTTTCAGTGTGGTGGGAAGAGGCGGGAGATAGACTGCGCGGTGCCGCGGGATAAACCTGTCGTGGCTATCAACGTCAGGGTGGGTGTGGGGGAGGACCGCGCCAAGCGGATAAAGGAATTCGCCACAGAACTCAAGGAGGTGAAGGGATGTGACGTTAAGTATTTCGTCGTTGTTTATTTCGTGCCGGAGCACGAGAGGAGCAGGCTTGAGGAGATAAGAGCCGAATTCACGAGGGAGGCGTCCTTTGACTTGGTGGTTCTGACTAGAGAGGAGTTAGGGTCGCTGGTCGAGAAGCTTAGGGAGTGGGGCGTTCCTGGCTGCGTGTAACGGCAACCTCCTGCGGCATGTAGGCATTTAACGCGACGGCGTTAGGCGAGACACATAGCTTTGCCTGTCTCCATTGTCTGCATGTATTTATCTTGGCCTTTTTCTGTCGTTATGCGGCTTTTGGTCTTAGCTGTGTTGGCGCTTGCTGCGGTTGCGGTTGGGGCTGCATGTGTGCCGCATGGGGGGTGTGACTGCGATTTTGGGGCCGGCAACGGCACCGCGTATCTGGTCGTGGATAATCCCTATGGTCCCACGCTTCCTCTAGACATCACCTACCACATTGGAGGTGGCGAACGTAGCTACTCGATGGTTCTGAACGTCTCGGAGACTAGGGCTGTTGTGTTCTGCGGCTTGGGGGACGGCTGGCTGTACATACAGCAACATGCATCGCCGTTGAGGAGCCCGTTGGTGTGGTATCCTCTTGCGGTACCTAGGTACGTGGTCTTGCGAGCTGGCGAGTCGGCCACCATGTCTGTGACTACTCTATTTGCGCCGGCGGCAACTATCGCCGTCGCTTTTCTTCTTCTTGTAGCTGTTGCGTTTAGACCTAGGTTAAGACGGTCGGCTGTCTACGCACTACCTGATGCGTTAAGAGACGCGGATATCCGGAGGCTTGCATCTAACGTAGGGGGGATGGCGTCTATTGTCATAGTCATGATTCTCATAATCCTAATCCTACTCTTAGTCACTCTGCTGGCATATGGATCGCCTCTGTTGCGCGAATCGCCTTTTCTCGACGTTTTAGAACGGATAAGAAGCTCACTGTCATTTCTTGTTGGTCGCGTTGATGATATCGGTGGCGATCCAATGATAGATATAACAGCTCTATTAGTTATGTATGTGACATCATCGTTGGGAGGCTTCTATTTGACTTTTCGTAGGGGATTATGGACCTATAACTATCTATTAATTAGTTTTTTAATTAATATACTTCTTTTTATTAAATGGTCAAAATCGCTTTTGTTTTTCCTATTATTTACTTTATCCATTACTATCCTGCTTACCTCCAGTGTCATTCTTCTTTCGTTTTACAACTTGTTCATGGCCTTCTTTCTCTCCGCCTATGGAATTGCGAGGTTCATCTACTATGATGCGAACTTTGGACGTACAATAACGTGGGGCCTTCCGTTGCAAATACCGGCTATAGTTCCTGAAATCTGGATTATCGCCTTCCCGCTTATCGCGGCTTCTGCGATATTCATCCTCCTCTCCGTGATCATACTAGCCCATGACATAACTAGGGGCGCGCGTGCGGTGATGCCATATACGGCGTTTTGGCCTCCTCTGTGGTGGTGGTTTGGGCTGGGGGTCTTTGCCTTGGATGAGCTGGGGACGCGTAGTCTTCTACATAGGCTATCTGCCGGCGGCGGTGTTGTGGTTGAGCTGTCTCGGGGCAGGAGGGCGTTTGTGGTATCGGCTGACCTCTACGGCATGTACCTCTGTAGGTTCGGAGGGGAGGGCGGCATCTGTAACGATGTCGAGTGGGTAAGATATAGCGAGGTGAAGTTCAAGGTTTCTAGGATAATTAAGGGGGCCGGAGGCCGGCATGTTGTAGGAAGTCATGTTGTAGGAAGTTTTGTTAGAAAGGTAGTGTTACCAATATTGGTGGGCGTCTTAGCATTTTTTACCACAAAGTACACGGGCTTGCCCATTATACTTACCTTTCCGCTATTTCTCATTATATTTCTACCTGTTTATTATAAATATAATGACTCAAGAGAATTGAAGGAGTATGTGCAGGCTATTAATCAAGACATAAAAGTATATATAAAGCACTGGTTATCTCATATAATTTTCGCATTAATAGTCTCGTTCATATTCTCGCTTTTGACATCAGATCCGGCCGTGTCTGGCGATGCGTTTTTCACGGCCATTACTATTTCGTTTCTCTCGCGGGCAGATCCTAAGTTGTCCAGCTACCTATTTCCGGAGTTGGAGCTTCGGCTGATGTCCATGGACGGCTTGGTTATAGGCTTGGCTCGTGGTGGTTGCCTGCAGTGGATGAAGGTGGGGGTGGCGCCGCGGAGCCGTGCGTTTGTGATCCGGGATGGGGACTGCTTGGTGGTGGTGTCTCCTTATGTGGAGAATGTGAGGAGTGGCCTTCGGCGTTATCTCTGCGGGCCCGCCTGTCCAGCCGTGCGGGTTGTTGGTGGGGGGAGGGTTGCGGTGGGCGTCGTGGATCTGCAGAGGCGGCGGTATGCTTATTACGTAGTGGACTCCTCTCGCTGATATCGAGCGGATCTGTGCAGCCTTTCTTTATGCTTGGCGCAGTTATGACGTCTTGTGGATATGGATATGCTGCGTTGGCTTCCGCTAATCGCTGATGTTAGCGTTGCTGAGGACTGCCTTATTGCGGCTTTCCTGTATCCTGTACTATGTGAACCGCAGACGGCCCTCGTTGGAGCGAGGCCGGGGGCGCGCCACGCGGCCGCGGGCTTTGGGTTCCTGCGCTGCGGGGTCCGCGGGCCGTTGGGGGCGACTGTCCTTCGGCGCGCTACGCCGGCATCGGGCCGAGCCCTATCTTCCTCCTGTATTCGCCGTACGTCTCCATGACTTTTTCGTGCCACCTGTCTAGGCCTTCTGGGCTCTTGGGGTAGTCCAGGTACATGTCCCCTATCT
>WYEI01000123.1 GCA_009903905.1 Pyrobaculum sp.
CCGTGGGGACCCACTACTCCGGCGTCGACGTGGCGGAGTCCGACAGGGGCTACGTCGTCATAGAGGTCAACGGGGTGCCGGAGTTCAAAAACGTCCAGAGAGTCACCGGGGTAAACGTAGCCGCGGAAATCGCCAAGCTCATTATAGAACTCGCCAAGAGGTAGCATCAAAGCGCCTAATCACGAAAACAAAATAACTCCTCACGGCTACACACCGACAGCCGAGCCCCAAGCGCATTCTACTGTGGAGGAACAGCCAGTACTTCGGCTGCACTTCCCGTTAAAGAAGTTAGAGACTTAGCGGATAGTCGCCGGAGGACTAGCCGGGCCGCTTGGATCTTCGAGGGCGCCGTTCCGTGGGACGTAGCACAGCTCGGCGCTTCAAACTCACGAGATACGTCTACCACATACCGCAACCGTGATTAACCGGGCCGACCGCCCCGTCTCCGCCTACGCCGTCAAGACCAGCGACGTGGCTATAGGCGGGAGGCTATACGGAGGCGCCGGCTCAGCAGATGCTGACGGCTTCGCGCTCATAACGCCCGAAAGCGGCTGGCGCTCGCAGATCCCGCCGGAAGCTGTAGAGATCTGTTACGACGGCCATCTACCGGCGACGGCGCGTGCGGACATCCAGAGGACCCCGCCGTGCTAGCCGTCGCCGCTCACGTCGTCTAGACCCGACCAGCCCACCTGACAAGCTACGAGTAACAGATCTTTAAGACATATCATATCAACATTACGTAATTCCCCTTAGTTTGCCGTATACTTTGAGTACATAATGTTTATAGCCCCAGCCACAAGGCTAGGCATGCCCAAGTCCCAAGTTCTAAAGGCGGCAGTAATTATTTTTCTTATTGCTCAGCATTTGAAGTTTTTATTTTTATTGTTCATTAGCTATATGGGATCTCTTTGTGGATTTTCCGCCTGGGGGCTTGGCTTGTGGTTTTATGTCATGTTTATTCTGTTTGGGCCGTGGCCTACGTTTATGGCGCCACTCTACTCAGCGTTTCTGCTCCACCCGCCGAGTAGGTGGCGGCTCTTCCTTAACGCCGCCGTAATTGCGCAAGCCATGGCCTCGGCGGTTTTAATCATCCCACCGCCGTCGTTTTACACCAGCTTCTCTCCGCCAGACGCGCCGCGTCTCCTCTCCATTGACGGCTATATCTTTAACTACGGCTTCCTTTTCTTCGTGGTGTTTTTTATTTTCTCCACCGGCGCCAGCGTTGCCCTAGGCCTCCGAGCCGCCGAGATAGACGGCGTCTCTAGACGCCTCTACCAAGGACTGGCAGTAGGTTGGCTGGCGGTGGCTGTGCCATACCTCAAATACGCGGCTAGACTGGGCATGGAGCTAGCCGCCGCCAAGATAGAATGGACGACGTGGCTTGTCTCATGCCCAGCCACGTCACCTCCATAACACTCAACAAGCACGTTGTCGTATCAGCGGGAGAACTTCAGCCGTCAGCCCTCGGAGAGCGCCTGTAAACTCTGAAAAGACCTCGCCGCCCGTGGCGGCATCAATCATCTTCTAACCACACACCCATCTGCTGGAAGTTAATAGAGTTAACGGTAGCTGTGTAGATCTATGGTCCGGGGCGCGGCATGCTCGTAGTAGAGGATTATGTGGTGTTGGCTTTATTCTGGGAATAAGTCGGGGGTTATCCTTCTCCTTCCTCTGAAGCCTTCGGGGCCGTGGTAGAACGCCACCTCGGGCTCGTCTATTTTCCAGCAGAGGAACACTACCTCGCCGTCTTTTGTACGTGCTGGGAAGTCCACGATCCCGTTTACGAAGTCGCGGATTATGAAGCCGTTTTCCGCGGCGGCTCTGAGGAGCCATTCTGCCTGTCTCTCCATCTCTTCCATCTCCTCGGGCGTTAGGGAGTCCCAGCGCCGGGCCGCCTCCACCACGGGGAGGAGCAGGGGCTTCAGCTCCCTAATTACCTCGTTGGCCTCCCTAACTGTGAAGAGCCTCACTGCCTGGTTTGTTTTGCCATCTTTAAATATTCCCGCAACGCTACCTTAGCCTTCACGATGTGTTTACAAGGGCCGCCTCTGTATTTGTAGTCGGGGCACTCGCAACGGCCGACAAAATACCGCGTGCCAGGCCTCAGCTTGAGCACCACCTGGTAGCAAACCTCCTTCTCGGTCTGAGACCTGACGTAGGCCACCGCCACGAGCCAGAGGCCTCGCCTCTCTACGCTAAGTATGTAAACCTCCTCGTCTAGTCTATACACGGCGCCTCTGGAGACCTCTCTACACAGCACGACAACCCCGGCGTCTCTAGATAAAAATTTTTTCAACCACAGAATTAAAGACGGCGCGGGGCTGCACCTCCCTCAAGACCCCCAAGTTGGTAACGGCTAGGTCCACGAGACCCGGCGGCATCTTGTCGAAGAGGGGGACCTCCACCCTCCTCCCGGCGAGCTCCACCTCCACGACGGGCGGCCTAGGCGCGGGGAGGGGCACCACCTTGTAGCTCTCGAACACCGCCACCGTCTTCGCCCCCAGGGCCTTGGCGGCGGCAAACAGCGGAAGAGTGCCCACCTTGTTTACGGCGTAGTCCAGATACCGGCCGTCCAGCCCCGCCACCGCCACGTCGTAGTCGTAGGCCCCCACCGCCGAGTCTGGAATAGGCACCGTCTCCACCAGCCGGGAATACGTGGCGTAGGCCTCAGAGAGCTCGCGGCCCGGCCTGCTCTCAGCCAGATACACCCTCTCCGTAGATCCTCTACACCTCTCCAGGAGACGCGTGACGGCTCTGCTGAAGCTGATCGTAACCGCCCGACGGGGGCACTCCACCTCGGCCAAAACCGCGTCGAGCCTCCTCTTGGCCTCCTCCACATACGTCGACACCCTCCGAGCCGCCTCCGCCACCTCGACGCCTCGGGCGGCCGCCTCCTTGACCACTAGGTATAGAAAGTCGAGGGAGGCCATGCCGGGCCTTACCTGCCTAAGCTTCTCCGCGGCGGAGGGGGGTCGGCGGACGAGGCCACCACCTCAACCGCCTTCTCTAGATACCACGTGGCGCCTCTGACCCACTCTCCTTCTAACGCATCCATAGAAGAAGCAGTGGAGAGGTTTAAAACTGTGCACGGCGCAGCCGCATCTCCCACGGACCTCTCACGGCTGTGTGTATATAAATACAGGTCAACGCGTCGACGTGTCTCTCGTGGTGAGGAACCTCTGGGTCTTCCGGGGAGGAAGAGCGGTGTTGGAAGACGTCTCCTTCTCCGCAGGCCGCGAATTTGCGCTCGTGGCCGGCCCCAACGGGGCGGGAAAAACCACCTTGTTTCTGGCGATACTTGGACTACTGCCCTACCGTGGCGAGATATGTGTGGATGGTGTCTGCGGAGAGGAGCGCGCCGCCAAGGTGGGGTACGTGCCTCAGCAAGTGGGCATAGAGGCGGAGGCCACGGTGTGGGAATACGTCTACCTCCCCGCCAGGTTTAGAAAAATCAAGGCGGCGGAGAGGGCGGCTGAGGAGGCCCTCAAGGCCGTTGAGCTGTACGCCCTCAGAGATAAGCCAGTCACCACGCTTTCAGGCGGCCAGAGGCAGAGGGCGGCCATAGCCAGGGCCTTGGCCACGGGGGGCGACGTGCTTCTGCTAGACGAGCCCATGGCGAACGTAGACCCCCAAGGCCGCGTGGAGCTGATGACTCTCCTCCGCGAGTTGAAGAAAGACAGGACTATACTCATGACCTCTCACGAGTTGACGTTCCCCTCCGACCTGGCGGATAAGGTGTTGTTGCTGAACAAGAGGGTCGTCGCCTACGGCCCTCCCGATGCCGTGTTTAGAGAGGAGGTCCTCATGAAGGTCTATCGATACGTCCGCATCGCCAAGACGCCCACCGGCTTTATCTGCGTCACGGAGGACTATGCTCATCCTCATTGAGGCCTTAGCGGCGGCGTCGGCGGCGGCCGCCTTTATCCACGCCTACCTCTACGCGCCGTTGTTGTTCTGGCCTTTGGTCTCTCTAGTCCTCTCGGCGGCGGTGCTGGCGGCGTTGAGCCCCCTGGCTGTGAGCAGGAGGATGACCTTCCTGGCACACGCCCAGGGCCACAGCATACTCACCGCCGCCCTCGCCGCGGCCATACCGGCGGCCGCGGTTGCGCAAAGCCTCGCCTCCCCTCTTTTCTACCTCGCCACCCTCCTCTTCGTAATCGTGCTGAATCTGCTGGTCCTCTTCACGGAGAGGCTTGGGTTTAGGAAAGACGTGGCCACTGGCGTCGTGATGTCTTTTCAGCTCACCGCGGCGGTGGTTCTGCTGTATGTAATTAGGTCTCTCTACGCCACGGCCCTAGACCCCCTCTCTATAATAACTGGGGAGTATGTATTAATCACCTCCCGAGACGTCTTGATCCAGGCGCCGCTTCTCTTCGCCTCGGCGCTTTTCCCCCTCTTCTACGGCGTCAAGTACCTCTACGCGGCGGTGGACGAAGCCTTCGCCCAGGCCGTCGGGATAAATTCAAAACTGCTCGATATGCTTTTTGTAGTGGCTATGTCGCTGGCGGTGGCGGCCAGCGTATACGCGCTGGGGTCGTTGATGCCGGCCGTGCTTCTGGTGTTGCCCGGCGCCGCGGCCTCTAGATACAGCCACAGGCTGACGGAACAGATACCGCTCTCGGTGTCGCTGGCGGTCCTCTCAGCCGCCGCGGCCCACTTCCTCTACACGATACTGCCTTGGCTGTGGCCCAGCGCGGCCTTGGGCCTCGCCCTGCTGGTCCTTCTGGCCGCGGCGCAGCCGCTGAGAAACAAATAAATATGCGTTACGTAAAATAGCTTATGCGGTGGCTTCTGGCGCTCCTGGCGGTGGTGTTCGTCGCCGCCGGGACGTTGACAGACCAGTTCACCTCTCCTCCCGTGGAGGTCTCGGTCATAAGGACGGACCAGTGGCTCTTCTGCCAAGACTACGGCGTGACCATCCAAATCAAGGCACTTGACCCGGTTACGATAAATAAGGTACAAGTCGTAGCCAAGTTCTTCCCCGAGGGAACGCTGTATCCGGAGACCCAGACTAAGCCCTTCGGCGGCTTCTCCCTGCAGAAAGGCGAAATTAAGCAACTGGTCGTCTCCTTCAACTACTGCCCCCAGAGGCGGGTCGACCCCCTTATCCTGCTTGAGATCCAGATATACCTCCCCAACTCCACGCTTTCGTACAACTACTACATAGGCCGGGTGTTGCCCACTACCTACGAAGACTTGGCCAACTACGCCGCCTCGCTTGAGCAGAGGGTCAAGGAGCTTACGGCGTTGGTGGACCAGCTGAAGAAGCAGGTTGCCGACCTGCAGGCGCGGGTGGCCAACCTAACCGCCCTCCTAGCCGCGGCGAGGATGGACAACGAGAAGCTCTCCGCAGTTCTTGCGCAAGTGAGGGCCGAGCGAGACGCCCTGAGGGCACAGCTGGATCAGCTTCAAGCTCAGCTGTCGGCGGTGAGCCAAGCCAAGGCGGCGGTGGAGGCCCAGCTGGCCGACGCCAAGAAGCGACTAGAGGAGCTGAAAGCCTCCTACGACAAGCTCTCGGGCCAGTACACAGATGCCCAGAGGACCATCGCCGACTTGCAGGCCAGGCTTTCTGAACTGCAGAGGCGCTACGACGAGCTTCAGAAGGCAGAGCAACAGCTCAGAGAGAGCTACTTCAGCCTGTCTGCGAAATACAGCGAGCTCAGCGGCCGCTACGAGGAGCTGAGCAAGTCTTATCAACAGGCCCAGCAGGAGAAGGCGTTGCTCCAGAGCCGCTACTCCGAGCTCAACACCGGCTTCACCTGGGCCGTCAACATGGCCACGG
>WYEI01000136.1 GCA_009903905.1 Pyrobaculum sp.
TATTTAGCGAAATAGCGCCGGGGGGCTCGGCGAGGCCGTCGACGCGCCGTCTAGGCGCAGGCCCATGAAGGCCTATAGGATACACGCCGTGGGGATAGTCCAAGGCGTCGGATTTAGGCCGCCAGAGCTAGCCCACTTGAGGTGCTTTGTATCTCAGCTGAAAGATAGGCCGAGGTATGAACTCTAAGACAAGGTATTGGGCGGTTAAATTTTTAACTTCTTGAGATTTCATAGTTATATATTGCATAATTTATCACTTATCTTTGTCTACACTCTATAGCCTAAAACGATAACGCCCAGCTCTGTGCCGCTTTGGCTACATCAACGGTCTTGCTCAATAATTAAGGGCATGTCGTTAATAACGTCGACGTTATGCTCCAAGAACGAACTCTATTACGTTTTGCTTAATACTTAAATACTAAGTAGTTCTTACGGACATGCGGAGCATTTGGGTTTGGGTGATTGCGGTTGCTATAGCTATCGCCGTAGTTGCCGCCATCTATCTCTTACAAATTCCCAGCGAGAAAACCGAGACGTCACACGCCGCAACTACACCCACCGTAACCACGCCTGCCGAACAAACCACACCGGCAACTACATACACCACACAAACATCATCACAGGCTACGCCTACCGCCCCCGCGCAGAAGGAGGTAAAAATCCGCGATGTGTTAGGGCGGGAGGTCGTGGTTAAGGTGCCAGTAAGGCGTGTGGTGGCCATAGGCCCCGGCGCCTTGAGGCTTGTGGTTTATCTAAACGCCACGGATAAGTTGGTGGGTATAGAAAACTTGGAAACAAGGCCTCCACAAGGACGAGACTACGCCTACGTACTATGGGCAAAAAACCTCACAAAACTACCCATCGTAGGACAAGGAGGACCAGACACACAAGTTAACTTCGAAGCCGTACTCAAGGCGGAACCGGATGTGATAATCATGTCGCCCGCTCTCGCAAACACGCCAGACGAGATACAGGCAAAAACAGGCATACCAGTAATCACAGTCAGCTACGGAACCTTGGGAGGCATAAACTTCACCGAATTGTTCTACTCCATTAAAATTTTAGGTGTGGTTTTGGGCCGTGAGCAGAGGGCTGAGGAGCTTATCGACTACATGAAGACGCTAATGGAAGATTTAAACAGACGCACCGCCGGGATCTCCAACAGACCGACAGTCTATGTGGGCGCCATCTCTTTCAAAGGTGGTCAACCCTTCACTAGCACCCAGGCGCAATTCCCGCCGCTTGTCTTACTCAACACTCCTAGTATCGCAGATCGATACGGCGTAAAGCCCGGCATGCAGATACAAAAAGAGGCTATACTAAAAGAGGATCCGCAGATAATCTTCATAGATCTAGGCAACTACATCAACGTAGCACAAGACTTCAACAAGTCAAAAGACTTCTATTGTTCCTTAACTGCGTTTAAGGAGGGAAGGGTATACGCCATCTTGCCGTTTAATTACTACTGGACTAACATAGCTACGCTCTTCGTCGACGCCTACTACATGGGTAAGGTGTTGTACCCAGACCGCTTCGCCGACGTAGATCCAGTAAAGAAAGCCGACGAGATATACACAAAATTCCTAGGAATGCCTATATACCAAAAAATGGCAGAAGATTTCAAAGGAGGATTCAGAGAATTAACAGAATTTAAATGTGGGTAAATGCTGACGAAGATATACTTAATACTTTCTTTTTTCCTCGTCTTAGTTTTGTTTTTCTACTCTTTATCCATTGGCACGTTCTCCATGAATCCTCTTGACGTGCTTTCTAAGGCGGGTGGCGGAGGTCCTGAGGGTGTGGCGGCTAGGCTTAGGCTTGCCCGGGCTTTGACGGCGTTGGCCGTAGGCGCCGCCCTGGCAGTCTCAGGGGCCGCACTGCAGTCAGCGTTGAGAAATCCCCTGGCCTCCCCCTTCACCCTCGGCCTTCCACAGGCAGCGGCCGTGGGAGTGGCGGTGGCCATGCTGATAATGGGGGCGGGCACGATACAACGCGGCCTCATCTCTATAAACAACCCCTACTTCGTCGTAGCCATGGCCTTCCTGGCGGCCCTCTCCAACGCCTTCCTGGTGTTGTTCCTAGCCGCGGCGGCGGGGCTCTCTCTGGCGTCGATTATTTTAGCCATGATAGCCGTCTCGTCGCTATACCAAGCCCTCCTAGCCCTCCTCCAATACCTCTTCCTAAACGACATACAGACAGCGGCGGTCGTCTTCTGGACCTTCGGCGACGTGGGGAGGCCTACGCTTGTGGAGAGCTACGTCCTTTTGGTTGTTGCCGCCGCCGCCTTAGCGTTCTTTTGGTCTCTTTCCTTTAGTTACAACCTTTTGGCTGTGGGCGATGAGGTGGCGAAGAGCTCCGGCGTGGATCCTAAGAGGCTTAGGTTCATCACTCTGGTAGCCTCCAGTTTCTTCACCGCAGTCTTGGTCTCCTTCACCGGCGTAATAGGTTTCGTCGGTCTTGCCGCGCCTCACATCGCCAGACTTATCATAGGCGGCAGCTATCGCATCTTGCTACCAGCCGCAGCACTCACAGGGGCATGGCTTCTGCTAGGCGCAGATATCGTGGGCAGGTTGGTGAAGCCGCCCGTAATAATTCCAGTAGGCATCACTATGTCCTTCATAGGGGTGGCGGTCATCTCGGCGTTGCTCCTTAGGCTGAGGAGATATGGTGAATATTAAGGTGGAGGGGGTGACGTTTTCGTACTCCTCCACGCCGGCGTTAAGAGGCGTGACTGTGGAGATCCCGCCGCGGACGTTCACGGCGGTTCTAGGCCCCAACGGCTCCGGCAAAACCACGTTGCTGAGGGTCATGGCAAAAATACTTAGGCCTCACGGAGGCGCCGTCTACGTCGAGGGAAGGGAAGTAGGGAAGTGGGGCAACACCTTGTATAAGGTATTAGGTTACGTACCGTATAGAGTAGCCCCCACTGGTAGAATTAGGGTCTACGACTTCGTGCTAAGCGGGAGAAAGCCGCATATGGGCTTTCTTCCCAGCGCAGAGGATTACAAAGCTGTCGAGGAGGCGTTGGGGACGGTGGGCGCGTGGCACCTAAAAGATCGCGTGCTCGAGGAGCTCAGCGGCGGCGAGCTTCAGCTGGTCCTCATAGCCAAGGCCTTGGCTTTGAAGCCTAAAGTCCTGTTGCTCGATGAGCCGCTTAACAACCTAGACGTGAAAAATCAACTTGCAATTCTGCGGCTTATGCGTAGGCTCTCGGCTGAGGCGACTGTCGTAGCTGTGTTGCACGATATCAACATGGCCTACAGATACGCAGACTACGCCATCTTTATGAAAAAAGGCGTTATACATGTCGCAGGTCCCACAGAGGAAGTTTTTACAGAAGAGGTAATAGAGAAGATTTACGATGTGCCGGTGAAGATACTTCGAGAACGCAGAATAGTCATCTTTGATCAAGAGAGTCTCCCGACATAGTATGGATATCTCCGGCCTCAATATTGCTCCGACGCGGAAGCCGCTTATTAGACTATTTGCAGAACGGGCGGTGGAACGCGTAGAAGGACTAAGAATCGTTGACTACTGTCTCTGCCTCAGCGGGGGCTACGTGGTGGTGGAAGGCGCCAGAGGGAGGGCTATGGGGTTCGCCCACATCCCTCATGAGGATCTTCACGATGTGGGAGACGTGAAGATTCCCAAACTTGAAGACATGCCGGAGTTTGTTATAGACATAAATCCATTGAACAGAGTACTTGGCGTCGCTATGTTAAACGCCGTATCGCAGTACCACCTCGATGAGGTAAAACCAACCTCGATAGACTCACATCTAAAGGAAGAACCCATATGCCTCATCGGCAATATGTACCCCCTAGCCGAGAGGCTGAGGGCGCAGGGGAGGAAGGTCTGGGTTTTTGAAAGGTCGCCCTATCTAAGGATGAAGGCCATGTCTGACGTAGAGGAGGAGATTCTCCTCCCTCTATGCAAAACGCTGGTAATTACCGGCGTGACGTTGCTTAACTTTACACTAGATAGAGTCCTCCAGCTCTCTAACGGACTAAATATCTTAACAGGCCCTACAGCTGGCGTACATCCAGATTTCGTAAGAGGAACAAAGATACACGTCCTAGCATCAATGAAATTAAACATAGAAGAGACTATAAAGCACTTAAAACTGGGCAACTACATCTCGTTGGCGATTCATAAAAACCTGGGAATTCCGTACGCCATAGATCTGAGGACGTAGATGATAGAACTGTCGAGCTCAAGCCCTACGGCAAGTCAACACTGCAACCGCATCTAGAGTTGCAACTGGAGCGTATAAAAGGGGGGTTGACACTGTAGAAATGTGGAAAATGACTCATTTAGAAGATTTACACAGAGACCTCGGGTTATTAACACGCATGATCATGTAGCTACAAAGACTTCCATCAGTATAGACTTAGCCGAGTTAAATAACCGCCTTATCTCTCCGCGGGGCCCATGAAGGCTTACAGGATCTACGCTGTGGGGGTTGTTCAAGGTGTTGGTTTTAGGCCATATGTAAAGTTGCTTGCTGATAGGCTCGGCGTAAGGGGCTACGTGAGGAACCTAGGCGGCGGCGAGGTGGAGATATTTGTCGAGGGCGAAGGCGCCGACGCCTTCGTCGAGGCTTTGAGGAGGGAGAGGCCCAGGGCCATAGTGCTCGAGGAGCTTCTGGTGGAGGAGGCCCGGCCGATGGGGCACAGGGCCTTCGAGATCTTGAAGAGCGAGGAGCGGTCCTCCGCGCCCTCCAACATACCGCCCGACCTCGCCATATGCGACGACTGTCTGGCCGAGGTGCTGAGCGGCGACGAGAGGAGGAGGCTCTACCCATTCAACAGCTGTAGCTTCTGCGGCCCCCGCTTCTCGGTGATGCGCAGACTGCCCTACGACAGGGAGAACACCAGCTGGTCTAAGTACCCCATGTGCGACAAGTGCAGAGAGGAGTACTCCAACCCACGCATCGGCGGCGTCAGGAGGTTTTTCTACCAAGGCATATCCTGTAGACACGACGGGCCTAAGATAAGGCTGTTACGTATAGACGGCAGAGAGATCGCGGTTGAAGACCCGATAGTAGAGACGGCGCGGTTGATAGATACGGGTCATATAGTGGCGGTGAAGGGGGTGGGGGGCTACCACATCTTTGCAGATGCGCAGAGAGACGACGTAGTGGCTGAGCTCAGGCGCAGAAAGAGGAGGCCGAGCCAGCCCTTTGCGGTCATGGCCCTTGACTTAGACGTGGCTAAGGCCCTAGTAGAGCTCGACGAAAAAGCCGCCGAGCTGTTGACCTCGCCCCAGAGGCCCATAGTGCTTCTGCCCAAGAGGGAGGACAGCCCCGTCTCTCCCCTGGTCTCTCCAGGCCTAGACAAAGAGGGCGTCTTCCTCCCCTACACAGCTCTTCAATACCTCCTCTTGTCGCATACTAGGGGTAAATTCGCCATAGCCACAAGCGGCAACGTGCATGGAGAGCCCATGTGTACAGAGCTGAGCTGCGTCTTCTCGAGGCTGGGGAAGGTGGTGGACTACGTCCTTGACCACGACCTAGAGATAGTCCATAGAGTCGACGACAGCGTGGTCAGATTCACTAGGGGAGCCCCGGTCTTTCTCAGAAGGTCCAGGGGCTACGCCCCCGCCTGGATAAGAATCCCAAGGAGGCTGAAAAAGCCGGCCGTGGCTTTCGGCGCAGATCTACAGACGGCGGGGGGCGTGGCCTTTGAGGACAAGGCCGTCTTGACGCAATACATAGGCGACTTAGACAGCTTCGACGCCCTGCAAGACCTAGATAGAGAACTACGGTGGTTTAT
>WYEI01000182.1 GCA_009903905.1 Pyrobaculum sp.
TGCCTACCCCCGACAGCACGAAGAGCCAGATGGCGGCTGTGTACTCCGCGCCGAGCCAGACGCCGGCAAGCCGGTCCCAATAGGCGTTTTTCAGATCTTCCAACTCCCGGTGTGTACGCGTGAGCACGACGCCAATAAGCGCTAAGGAGGCTACGCCAGCCGTTGCGGAGGCCGTCGCTTGCCTGGCGATGCTAAGCCCCAGAGAGGCGGCGTAGAGGATCAACGCGGCGTATATATACGGGGTCATGCATATTAACGCAGGAGGTGGTATATAAGAGTGACGAGGAAGAACCCCACCGACTAGTGACGAGGTCGTTGCTCGCCGATTATCCTCACCCTCCTAGGCACGGCGACGTCTGGCCTGAGCTCCAGGACCTTGTCGCCGTAGCCGCACACAGGCCTTTCATTCAGCGGCTGTCCTTGGGCCCACCCCGTCACAGCTTCGCCGCTTATCCACACGATGGTCAGAGGGATCTTTGTGTTTTTCATCCAGAAGCAGTACGTCCCGTTTCTGGGGAAGAAAAATACCATGCCGACTGAGCCGACACCTCTGGGGTCGTATGACGACACGTTCATGTAGCCCAGCGTCCACTTGACCTCGTTGTCTGCCACATACACCGAGTGGGTCATGCCGTCTAGAGAGGCCGTGGCGACTGAGGAAAAAGGGGATATTAAGAGGAGAAGAGGGGGCAGTATCAGCTGTAGAGCCATTTCTCGATCCAGCTACTTATCAGCCGCTCCATCTCGCCCGTCTGCAACATGTCGTATATTACGGCATCAACCTCTATTTTCAGGTCGTAGGCACACAGCGGCATGGCTACCGCGCTGTAGCGGACGCCGAGGCTGTATACAGGCTCGAACTCGGGGAACTTGCTCACTATTGCCTTCCCCACCACGCCGCCCACCACGATGGCGTCTAGATCGCCCTTGCGCAGAGCCTCCACCATGTAGGGATACACCTTGTCGTATCTCACAATCTTGGAGTAATTGCCCAGAGTTTTTTCAGCCCAGCTCTCTTGCACGGTGCCCACCTGCACGCCTACGGCCCTGCCCTTGAGGTCCTCCACGTTCTTGATCTGCGAGCCCCTCCTGGCGATAACAACGGAGGAGTCCGCCTGGTAGGGTATGGAGAAGAGCACTTGCCTCTCCCTATCGGGCGTTATGGACATGTCGGCTATCACGATGTCTACATCGCCTCTCTTAACCGCCTCTATAAGCGCCGAAAACTTCATATCGCGCACCTCAAGGCTGACGCCCAGCCTCTGGGCAATCCTCCTGGCGATTTCAATATCTATGCCTACTACCTTCCCATTTTCCACATACTCATAGGGGGGCCAATCAGCCGACGTTCCCACCACCAGCTTGCCCCTCTTCTTAACGGCGTCTACGGAGGTGGGACAGGCTTGTTGCGTAGTGGTGGTTTGTTGTTGCGTGGCGGCGGGTTGCTGGGGCGCGAAAAGAGCCATCAACAAGGCGCCGATGGCTACTCCGACGAGGAGACCTACCACAAATTTATAATCCATGGGAGTTGTTCAACAGGTAATTAAATGTTGAGGCTCGGTCGGCTCGACCGGTGAAGAGGCTAGACGACACTGAAACTTCGAACCACCTGGCCAGCCTTGATTTTAACTAAAGGGCTTATAGCTATCTGCGTTGAGGAAGACGTGAAAGCTTACCTGGTGACTAGGGAGCCCTCTAGATGGCCCGGGGACGTTAAGGTGCTCTACATACCGTTTGCAGACGAAGATGTGTTGTACATCTTCGACGAGAAAAGAGGGTTTATGGAGATCAGAGGCCGCGACAGGATTACGGAATTCATCGCAAGGCTGAGAAACGGGACGTAAGTTTCTCAAGTTGCTGAAAGAAGCTGTCCAGGTTTTCCTCCACGGTGCCCACGCCGGGGTCGAAGGGCGAGTCCATCCCGGGCACTTTGTCTTCGGGGGGCCAGTAGATGACAAGTCTTTTATGTGCCGTGTTTGTGGCGTACATGATTTCGCTGAAGACCCCCCGGTGGAAGAGCCTCCTCATGAAGGGGCGGTACACCGCAACGGCGTCTGACTGGAGTATGTAGCGGAAGTCCTTGAACTTAATCAAGTTGTCTATGTCTGCCAGAACCTCCTCCACTTGATCCGCCGGGATCTCCATGGGGTAGAGCTCGGGCTCGTCCTCCACAGCTGGCCTCATGCCGTCTGGCAGAAGCCACCTGTCCCCAGCCTCCACAACTCTCACCTCCCCACGTCTCCTCGCCGTTCTCAACACTCTTTCGTCCATGGTGAGGGGGTCAAAGGCGTAGAACCTCCCGTGCATGGCGGCGCGGAACTTGTCTATCTCACGCCGAGCCTCGGGGTCGTCTCTCACAAGGGTAATGGGGAAGGAGAGGTAGAGCCTGGGCCTGGCCCCCCGCAGGGCGATCCCGTAGATGGTCCTCACCGGGTGCTTCACTGCAACTACCATGTTGGGGACGCCGAGAGCCTTCGCGACGGTGTCCCCTATGAGGATGGAGGCTGTACGCCAGGCAAAGACGTCTTTCAGCCTAAGCCTAGCGCCCGTCTTCTCCCGCTCCTCCCTTATCTGTATCCTCCGCCAAATCACGTGCGCCTCCTCTATCAACGTCAGCAACATGTCCGGCTTAAACGCCCGGAGGACGGCGATGTCGACGGCGGGGAAGAAGCGGCTTTTCCGGAAGTAGGGGAGGTTCATGAAGAGGAGGGCGTGCTCAGCCGCCTCCTCCTCCGCCCTGCCGATGGCCCTGGCCACGGCCTCCCGCCAGACGCGCTCCTGCCAGAAGTAGTCGTCGCTGTCTAGGAAATTGACCCAGTCCACCTCCCTCCTCAACTCATCTTCCACAAAGTAGAGCCCCAGCCCTCCGCGGCCCTGCTCCTTGTGGAAGCTGTCTAGAGACGCCGCGAGGGCCCTCATGTTGACGCCGGTGGTTCCGACGACAACGGCGCGCATGGAAAGGCGGTATAATGTATATATATACGATACGCGACTTATAACTGTGAAGATGTGTGAAATACTGGCGAAGTACCTTGTGGAGATAGTCGCCGGGGCGCGGGGCAACATAGTGAGCTTTGTAGTTGGCGACGTGGCGCGGTGGGCCGAGACAAAGATGAGGCCGAGCAGATCCGTGGTGTTTAAGGTTGCCAACATGGCGGAGGCCCTGCTGGCCGCCGGTTACTTGGAGAAGATAGGTAAGAAGTACATCCTGCGGAGAGACACGCCGCTGTGGGTCAAGGCCCAGGCCGGCGATGTGGAGGGGCTCTGCGACATAATCGAAAGCGCGTTGTTTAACTACACCAAGGTGGTTAAGTAAAGCGCATTAATACATTCTGACTGAAACAGATAAATAAACGAGTGGGGAGGTCTGTGTGTGGCTAATCGTGGGGGTTTTGCTAAACATAGCCTCCTTCGCGCTGTGTGTGCTAGGCCAGACGCTGGTGGCCGCGTCTGTATATTTGGTTAGCTTGGCGCTTATCTTCATTGGAGGACGGAGGAGGAAGGAGAAGAGGGAGGAGAAGAGGCAGGTGGAGACTAGGCGGGAGCCCACCCCCGACGAGATTAAGAGGAGGCCCGTCTCGGCGCCTGAGATATGAAGAAGCTGATCTTCCTCTCGGGGACTAAGGGAGGCACTGGGAAGACCACTCTAGCCTTGAACTCCGCCGTGTTGCTGGCGTATCTGTGGAAGGACGTAGCCCACTACCCCGTGGCCTTTCTAGACCTAACGCCGAACGTAGGGACGGCGGCTCTTATACTCCTGGGAGATCCCCTCGCGACGTGGGGCAGACCTTCTCTGTCGGACTTCGCGGGGGGGAGGATTGCAGACCCCTTGAGGGCCTTCTACATAAGGAGGTGGAACACCGAGAAGGGGGCCTTTCAGCTGGTCTTTACCTACATGGCGCAAGACGTCCCGCTGACGAAGAGACAGCTGGAGTACGCGATACAGACGGTGGAGTCCCGGCTAAGGCCTAAGATAATATTCATCGACGCGCCTCCGCTCTCGGCGGGGAGCCCCGTGGCGGGGCTTGTGGACTACGTGGTGCCTGTGGTTACGCCCGACGTCTCGGCGCTTGAGGCCACCAAGAGCTACGTGGATCTCGTCGGCGGCAGGAGGCTTAGGCCGGTCCTCAACATGTACATACCTGAGTACTCCATCAGCGCGGTACACGGCATGCCCTGGGAGCTGGTGATAGAGAAGACCTTGGGCGAGCGGCCCCACGTAATACCTTTTGACAAGCTTCTGCAGGCGGCGAGGCAGGCCCTGGAGGTAGAGGTGCTGAAGCTAAGGCCTGGGGAGTCCCCAGGGGTGAAGGCCCTTGTGGAGTACGCCCGCTACCTCGCCGCTACGGTTGGCTAGCGCCGACGCACTGCTCCACCTCGTGGAGAACTAGCGGAAGGGCCTTGAGGCTTCTCACCATGTAGGCTCTGCAGGGCACTGATTCCGTAACCTCCTTCTTAGTGTACTGCCCCCTCCTGTCGACAAGGACGGCGCCGTAGCTAGCCATCAAGGCGCCTAGGAAGTCCTCGTAGAAGTCGTCCCCCACGTGGAGGTAGACGTCGGGCTCCGCGTCTCCCAGCAGAAGCATCTTGGCGGCTTCGAAAACCTGGACGGAGGGCTTAACGTAGCCTATGTCGTCGGCGTATAGTTGCAGATCCACGAGTTGCGATATGCCGAGGCTCTCCAGTAGCCTCCTCGTGGCACGGGACCGCCAGAACAAGACGTTGGAGATTATGCCGACCTTGTAGCCCTCGGCCTTAGCCAGCTTTATAGCCTCAACGGCGTCTTCAAACGGCGACACCTCGAGGCGGGAAACGGCGTCGTCCACGGCGTCTTGCACTTGGTGGACGTCGAAAAACACCCCTACCCCCCTGTCGCGTAGCTGTTTATACATGTCGAGGAGCGTGTATATGGGAGGCACCACCTCGTGCTTCTCCCTACGTGCCAGCTTCATCTTCCGCCGCTCATCGTTGACAAGCGCCTGGACCGTCTGGTGAGGTAGCCTTCCGCCGAGGGCCTTGTGGATCGCGTCAACAACAGTTTTTATAGCTGGCTCGATCGGAATGAGCGTGCCCCAGACGTCAAACGTCACCATCTTGCTACTCACGGCATTGATAATCCTCGCCTATAAAAGCATCTCCGCCATCTCTGTGGAGCCTGGCTTCGTGAACGCCTTCACCTATACCAACCTCACTATAAGAGGCGCTACTAAGGTGCAGGCGGTGGAGGGCGCAGTCGTAGACTTCAACATAACGCGCGGCGACGCCATATACCTCGGTTTGAAGCCGTTGCGGCGGGAGGGCAACGTGGCGTTGAGGGTGGACAACCAGACCATCAGGCTCGGGATAGGCCAAGCCTGTCGAATTGAGATAGAGGCGGCCAACATGACTTCCAGGATCAGCCTAAACGTGACCCAGCAGGGTTGCGGAGACGTGAGGCTCTACATCAACGGCACCAAGATGCCCGGCCTCCGCGTGTCGTATGTACCTCAGTATTCCGGCGTGTATCAGGTGTTGGCTACCAGCGGCGTGTTTTACGAAAAGACGCGCGTGGTTGTAATCCCTAACATCACCGTGTCTGGCAACGTCTACGGGGAGGTCATGCGGATACTACTCACGCCGCCTCCCAGGCGGGCGTCGGCGAGTCTCGGCCTCCTCGCAGTGTCTCTAAGGGAGGGGGTGGCGGAGGTGGACACCTGGGCCGTGGGCGCCGGCAACTACACCCTGCGCCTCCTCATGGAAGGCGTCGCGGTGCAGTATCCCGTGTCTATT
>WYEI01000240.1 GCA_009903905.1 Pyrobaculum sp.
GAGCGGCGCAGTCCACACCACGTTTATGAGACGGAAGGCGTAGCCCTGCGTCGGCGCGACGTCTGGCACTATGGCGGTGACGCGGATGCGGAAGAGGTCGTCGAAGCGGGAGGCGAAAGGCCTGGCGGCGGAGAGGGGCGCCACCCTCCTGGAGATGGCGTCTTGCACATGCTCTCTGTCTTTAGGCGTCAGCTCGATGTTTGTCACAAGCCCCGCGCCGTGTTTGTAAGTGTCCACGGTGACGGCCCTGTCGGTCATGGTGAGCATGACGTCGGTGATGCCCAAGCCCTCTGTGAGGAAGAGGGGAGTGATGGCGCCGTAGGCGTAGTACCACCGCCACAGAAGCCGGGCCAGAGCCGGGGCGTGCTCCCTCCACCGCTTCGGAATCTTCTTCTCCAATATTTCGATGGCCGTCTTTATGTTGTAGCGTCTTTCGTCCTCCGTCCCCAAAACGCCGTAGGGGTCGACCTCTTTCCTGCCGTACTCCTTCTCTGCGCTGGATAAAATCCGGCCAACGGTGCGGTCGTCTGGCAGTTGCTCCGGGAGCTCCACCTCGTCGAAGACGTAGACCGTCTTCATCTCCGTTACAAAAACCCTGGTCTCAAGGCCGAAGAAGTTGACCCTAGCCTCATCCACAAAACCCGCGACGGGCACTCCAGTTACGGCAAAGAGGTTGCTCTTGGCTATGGTTTGTGGTTTTTGAGAGGTGCCGAAGGCCTGCGTCAATATGGGGCTTTTAAGCTGTATGGTGAACCGCATGTAGGGGGAGGCATGTCAGAAAAAATAGAATCAGCGCCTCGCTGGAATGGCCGCGACGGTGTAGTTTTTAGCCACAGTTGCGTAGTTGCTCTTCAGCACGACAGCCACCGAATCTCCTGGCCTGTAGGTGCCCAGGTACCACCTGCAGAAGGGCCAGCTCTGATGGCCCCCCGGGACGCAGTTCCCGCCGGGGTTGATGCGGCAGTCCTTCTGCGCGTCTATCCACATGCCGGACCTCTGCACCAGCACCTTCTGCGGCGCGGTGGAGTTTATGCAGACGTGGACGCTTCTGCCGTTCTGCGCCAGGGTGAGGATGGGCGCGGCGTCGCGCAACGCGGCATACTCCGCCTGTGCTTGAGTTGCGCCGGCGAGGGTGGGCATGTAGTAGTGGGCGACTATCGCTATGAGTATAACCGCCGCGGCCGTCCCGTAGATAAACAACAACACCTCATCCATCATGGCAGAACTGAGGTGAAAAGAAATGTTGAACTACTGCTTCCACTGCACCACCACAATGGTGGAGGAGTCCGCGTAGCACCCCAGCCCTATGTAGGTGCCGTTGTACGGCACACCCCCCACAATTATCGTGTTGTTTGAGCCGACGAGTGCGTTGAGACATTTAGTCTGTTCGTCTACCAGCTTGCTGTTGAGCAAAGTGGCCTGCTCGGCGGCCTTCTGCTGGCTTTGATACCACCAAATTACCGAAATGCCGGCAGTTATCAGTATAATCAACACAGCCAATACTAAAGGAGCTGTTGAAATCCCGCGCATGGGGAAAAAGGTAGGGTGGGATTTAACGAATTGGACTTAGGTAGATTATATGTGTGCCGTTGTAAACACAGTAGCCGGTGCGGTTTATGGCAGTGAGGTTTCTGGCGCCGGAGGCGGCGCAGAGCACAGAGGGCTCCTGGGGGACGTGGGCCGCCGCCTGCACCGACGCGGCGAAGTAGTAAAACGCAACAGCCACGGCGAAGAGGACGAACACGACTGCAAGGATTATGGGGTTCACAGCCTCCTCGCCGCTATTACTATTAAAACCGCCGCCGCGACGACAATGTACGGCCAGCTATCCACCAGCGGCAAGACGTCCCTAACGGCGGAGAGAATCTTCGTGGCCGTCTCAACCGCAAAGGGGATCGCCGCGGCGGCTGGCACCGCGAACGGCGACTCCCTCAGCGGGAGGACGGCTAATGCGGCGGGCGCCGCCTTGAGCAATATTAAGGCGGCAAGCGGCGACGCGGCTACGGCCAGTGAGTGGATGCCGCCCAGCACCGCCACCGAGCCGTGGTTCCGCCAGGCAGCGACGCCGTAGGCCAGCGCCGCCAGCACGATGCCCATCTGCAGATCGCCTAGTGCTATCGCGGCTGTAGACAGCAGAGCCGCCGCCGCAAAGACCAGGTCCTTCATGTCTCTGCGGAACGCATAGGAAAATGTTGAACTACACCAAGAGGAGCGTCAGCGTTATTGGGGTGTAGAGGGGGACTGCGGCGTAGGACTCAGTCATCCTGGCCGCCGCAGCAGCCGCCGCCATGGAGACCAGCCAAAGCATAGGCCGCGGCGAAGAGAAGTAGAGCGGCAGAGGCCCCTCTTTGGCCTGCTCCGCCAAGGTTGCAAGCTGAGGCCAGAGCCATGATACTGCAAACGCGGCCACCACCACGAAGGAGATGATTATGAGCCCTCTCATGAGGCCTTCGCGGCGCAGGGAGGTGTAGTGGTGCTCGGCCAGCCTGAGGAGGTACTCAGCCACGGCTTGTATGTCGAAGGCGCCGGACTGCCGCACGGCGCGTATGATCTCAACGGCCTGCTTTGCGAGAGGCGTCGATGCAAATGCCACCCTGCCCCTGGCCGCCATGTGGAACTCCTCCTGGGCCTCCATATACCGCGGGATGTAGTACCACGCGGCGTATATCAGCGCCGCGGGGATGGTGGCGTAGGCGGCTTGCGGCATGAAGAAGGCCGCAACGGCAGGCATTGAGAAGAGAACAGCTAGCCAGTAGTCCCACTTCCGGATGGGGGGGAGGAAGGGCTCAAGGGCGTAGAGCGGGAATAAAATCAGCGTCACGAGCATTGCGGCGTACTGCGACGCAAGCGGGCTCAGTATGCCCAGTATGACGCCAAGGAGTATCCCCATCATAATGACCATCGCCGCCGACATCACCACAAAGTTGAAGATGGTGCGGGCCCGCCTGAGCTCCTCCTCAAGCTTGACGCGGAACTCGGAGACCAGCTGCTCCACGGCGACTTTCCGGTCGGTGCCCTCCTGCTCCAGGTAGTACGCCCGCTCCACGATTTCGAAGAGCATGCCGCGGGTTCTCTGCCTCAGCCTGAGGAGGACGGCGGCGCGCCTCGCCGCCGCCGTCTTTATGCTCTTAAGCGCCGTGGTGACAGACGCCGTCCTGTAGTATACTATGAAGAGTATTGTGTCGAGGATCATGAAAAAAGCCGTGGGGTTTGGGGAAAAAGAATTACCCTACTACCCACTTAATTGTAGTGCTACCGCCTGTCCACCTGACAAGTATATATGCTACGCCGGTGAGGCTCCGCCCAAGCGTGCACCGGAACGACACCTTCTGGCCCTCAGCAACGTTGACACCAGTCGGAGTACATGATGTCGACGCTGACGTTACGGTGCTTCCGCTAGGCACAGCCATTGATATGGATACGCCTTGCAATCCCTTCCCGAATTGTAGCGTAACGTTTGCCGTGTTTCCAATTATGAAGCTCTCCTGCGCCACTAACTGCACCTGCGGCGCGTTGACGGTAGCCGCGGCGCCGCTGAATATGCCCCACAGCACGAGCGCCACCACCACAACTAGTATCGTGCCGATGACTGCCCACATCATGTTTTCAACGCCTCTAACTTTTCTTCTTCTGAGCGTTGTTTTTTTGGGCATGAGTGCACAAACAGAATGAAAAAATATTGATTTAGCGCCTCCTTAGGGCTACTGCGCCTGCCATCAGCGCGACTGCGACCGCCAGCACTGAGGCGGCCAGGGGGTCGAGCTCGTAGACGGCGCGGTATTCTCCCGGCGCGTCTACCACCGGCGACGGCTCCCAGCCTTTGAACTGCCAGAGGAGCCACTTCCTCTTCTCCGCGTCGCCGATTTGGAGCTCGTAGCCCTCGGGGTACCACCCCTCCTCCTTCCTGTCCCACACGATTATTTTGGCGTAGTGCTCGCGCCTCTCCGCGGCGGTGAAGTTAATCGGCGCATTGACAGCGTAGGGGAACTGGGCAGGTTGGCCGTCTGGCGTAGTCCAGCCGACGACGAAGACGCGGGTCTGCCCGTCGTCGTATACCTTGGACACCTTCGGCGCGTTTATCCTGCTTCCTTTCAGAACCCACTGCGCGTAGGTGTAGTTGGTGGCGCGGAATCCTACCAAGAAGTACGCGTCGTACAGCGCAACGTAGCGGCCGGGGCCGACGGTGATTAACAGCGACTTGTCGCCCGTTGACCACTGCTTGAAGACCAGCCGGGTGCCGTTGCCGAAGTCCAGCTCAGGGGGTGCCCTCAGCGTCACGGCTTCGCCCTCCCGCACCTCTGTGCTGGATGAGTTGCCTGGGATGTCCCAAGCAACGACGCGCCTGACCTCGTAGGCAACCTTTGCATATGCGGGAACGTCTACGACGTCGGTCATGGGCCTCCCCGCCTTGTCGAAGAGGGCGACGGACTTCACCACGTACTTAACATCCCCCACAACGACCTCCGGCTGATACTCAAGCCTGTAGATAGGCCTTACCTTGGTCGGTCCAGATATGCCGAGGGTGATGGCCGGCAGTGGGAAGCCCCTCCTAGTGCCGTTTACCTCCCAATCCACCAGAACCAGCTTGACCTCCTTCAGCGGGGGGTCGGCCGGCACCTTTACCTCGGGCTCCGCGTACAGCGCAACAAGGCCGAAGGCCCACTGCGGGCCTCTCACAAGCGGCGGGGCGTCTATTTTGTACTCCACGCGGTAGGTTATTACGGTGGTTGGTTGCAACTTCGTGATGTTTTGTGTCGGGACGCACCTCAGCGTGTCGCCTGCGGCTGTGTTGGCCACGACAGTGTCCGCCTCGGCTGGGACGTAGGCGTCTGCGGGGAGCGTGTAGGTGAACCTGCCTATGGTGGCCGTGGTCTGGAGGGGACAGCCCCTGGTCTCTATCCTCACGATCTTGAACCTCTGCACGGCGAGAGCCGCGTCAGACGTGTACGCCAGCGTCAGCCCGTCCCAGGAAAGCGCTATGGAGCGCACCATCGGCGCGTCCAGCTCCGCGGCGATCTTCCCGCCCCGGATTATGTACAGCTTCTCAGCAGTTGCCGCCGCCACCGTCCTCCCGTCGCCAGAAACAGCCGCGGCTATTACTGGCAGTGGGAGCTTGACGAGGGGCGTCGTGTTGTTGTAGAGCGTGTCGTAGACGGCGTATACAAAGGAGCGGCAGTCTTGGCTGGCGCCGGCGGGGGGCTTCAGCATGGGGGCGAGGCCGCCTCTGTATTTGACAGCGCCGAACTTAGGCGAATTAACAACGAGATACGGCGCGTCTGTCTTGACGGCCGTGATGGAGTTGCCGCATCTGTCCACATACGCGGTGAAGCCGCTGGCCGGGCCGCCCGTGCCCACCAGAAGCGTCCCGTCCAGCTTGTACGCCAGCGCGAAGACGGGCTTGTCGTACTTCTGCCTCTCTGTAACTTTGCCGTCTTTTATTCTGAAAAGAGTTCCGTCTATGCCGCCTATGGCCGCCTCTACGCAGTTGGTGGCGAGGGCCGTGGCGTTGATGTTGACGACTGTGCTCCAGAGGAATCTGCCGTCTGCCGTGTAGAGCGTGACGGCGGTGCCGAGGAACAGCGTGCCGTTGAACACGCGGTGCGCCGCCGCCAGGCAGGAGCCCATGGGGTCTGACGCAATGAGCTCCCCCGGCACAGACCACAGCCTCTGCCCGTAGGCGTTCACCGCCCCCGCCTGCCCGCCGAAGGCCAAGTAGAACACGTCGCCGCTCTCAGTGGGCAGAACCGCCGCAAGCGCCA
>WYEI01000176.1 GCA_009903905.1 Pyrobaculum sp.
TGGAGGCCGTGGTGGTCGGCATGGTGTAACCGCCTCCGTTTGCCAGGAGAAGCGCGGGGAGTATAATGACGTGGAAAGGTATGTTGTCTTTGCCCACGAAGAAGACCACCCTGGTCTCGGGGTCTTTCCAGAATCGGGCCCACTCCTCCTCCCTCCCCAGCCGTCTGAAGTGCTCAATGACGGCAGATATGTAGCCAAGAACAGCCTCAAACCAGACGTAGATGGTCTTCCCCTCGGCGCCTGGAAACGGCGCAGGGATGCCCCACCTGTTGTCTCTAGTGATGGCGCGGGGCCGCAAGCCCTCCTTAAGCATCGCCAGAGACATCTCCTTGGCGTTCTGCGGCAGGTGCGGGTTCTCCTCTACGTACCTCCTTATCCTGTCCTCCAGCCTCCTGAGGTCGAGGTACCAGTGCCGCGTGGTTCTCCACTCCGGCTTGGAGCTGCAGATGGCGCACCGCGGCTCTACCAACTGCTTCGGGTCTAGAAGCCTTCCGCAGTTCTCGCATTGGTCGCCCCTAGCTCTTTCATATCCACAGTAGGGGCATTTGCCGATTATGAAGCGGTCCGGGAGGTATATCTTGTCCCTGGGGCAGTACGGCACCTCCTCCTCTTTGGTGAAGATGTACCCGTTTTCATAAATCTTGAGGAAGAAGTCCTGGGCGAACTTTATGTGGGTCTCCGAGTGGGTGTGGGTGTAGAGGTCAAAGGAGATATTCCACCTCCTAAACAGCTCCGCAACCACTTGGTGCATCTTACTGGCGTACTCCGCCGGGTCGACGCCCAGCTGAATCGCCTCCACCTCAATCGGCGTGCCGTGCATGTCGCTTCCAGACACGAAAACTACCTCATGGCCCCTAAGTCTGAGGTATCTGGCGTAGACGTCGGCCGACAAGACGGAGCCTATCAAGTTGCCCAGGTGGGGCACCGTCTGGACGTAGGGCCACGCCGAGCCGATGACGAACTTCGCCACGCAGAGAGAAACGGCGGAATTTAAATCATTTCCCAACCATAGATCTAAACATCGCCCTGAGCGCTTCACGCACTCCGCCGGACTCGTAGGCTACTAACACCCTAGACCATTTAATCCGCAAAACCAGAAAAGTCACGACCAGGGTAACAACGGCGAGAATTAGGGAGGAGAGCCAGGCGTCCCCCACTACCTGGTCAAGTGCGGCGTATGCCACGTCTGCAAATACCACGAGGACCGTGGCGAGCACCAGCTTGCCAGCCAGCAGGGCCGCGAAGAACCGCCTTATGCTGTAGCCTGCGGCGCCGAGTGGGATGTACAATACGTCGTCTGCAAGCGGCGACATGGCAAATATAAATACAGCTACGTCGATCCCCCACTTGGAGATTTTGTCGAAGAACTTCTTGGCGTAGGTCAGCTCCTCGCCCATTACCGCCCTTCCTATGCCGTAGCCGTAGAGAAACACGGCGAGCTTCCCCAGCGCTGCGCCGAGCGCCGTCGCCAAAGCCGCCGAAGCCAAGCTAACTGGGTCGTTTCTAGAGGCGACGTAGCTTATTGTGGCCAGGTAACCGGGGAGGGGGAGGAAGGGTATTAGATGCGATATCAACACCGCTATGAAGACAAAAAGCGTGCCGAGGTCCATCAACGGCCGAATCTGCGCTGGCGGCGCGAGTACTCCTCAACGACGTATGCCAGATCCTCCTTCTCTATCTCCGGCCAGAGCTTGTCTAGAAAGATGAGCTCCGAGTAGGCGGATTGATAAAGCAGGAAGTTGCTGAGCCTCTTCTCGCCGCCTGTTCTCAACACGACGTCTGGCTCCGGGTTGGGGAGGTCCCTTGTGTCTAGGCACTGGAAGAGGGACTCCTCAGTTATCTCGGCCATCTTCACCTCGCCCGTCAGTATCCGTTTTATGCACCGCACCACCTCGGCCCTGCCGCCGTAGCCCAGGGCGAAGGTGAGGTGGTAGTTGGAGTAGTTTCGGGTCAGCGACTCCAGTTCCTCCATGAACTTCACAATTCTGCCCGGCACAATGCTTCTATCGCCTATGAACCTTATCCTGACTTTGTTTTCGTGTATCAGCGGGTCCTCGAGCGTACGTCTAAATTCTTCTTCGAATATTCTGAAGAGGATCTCGAGCTCCAGTCTGCTCCGCTGAAGGTTCTCCGTGGAGAGGGCGAAGAAGGTGACGTTTTTTATCTCGCGGTACTCCAAGGCCCAGGTCAAGAAGCTACGCACCTTCTCCACGCCTCTTCTGTAGGCGTGGTAGAAGTCTAGGCCTGTTTTCTTCGCGTATCTCCTGTTCCCGTCGGGTATAATCGCTATGTGGGTAGGTACTTTAACAGACGCGCTCCCCCACATGTTCATCCCCGCCCTTCTCTATCGTTAAGAGAACCGGCTTGTCGCAGGTGGCCAGGAGCATGCCTTGGCTCTCAAGCCCCATCATCTTCTTGGGCTGGAGGTTAGCCACGACCACGACATATTTCCCCACCAGGTCCTCGGGCTTGTAATACTCGGCGAGACCCGCGATTATTTGCCGCTTCTCGGCGCCGAGGTCCACCACCAGCTTAATCAGCTTCTTGGAGCCCTCCACCTTTGCGGCTTCTATCACCTTAGCCACCCGGAGATCCACGCGTCTGAAGTCGTCTATGCCAATTAATGACATCACTGCGCCGTGTGTAGATATATTTAAAGGTTACAGCTTAAAATCCCGGTACGAGGCGCCCACGGTGTAGATCACAACCTCCGTGAGCCTAGGCTCCTCCCTCAGGCTGTATCTATAGAGCACGGCGACTCCCTGCGCCACGTGCACCACCGCCGACTTCTCTATGAAGCCATCCTTTATCTCCTCCCTGGGGGGCAGTACGTTTGCGAAGTCCCCAGCCGAGGCGGCTAGGTAAACGTCGATGCGCTCTGCCGAGCCGTCTTTCCCGACGCGGCTCTCCACGTAGAGAGGGGCGTCTGAATGCACGTGGCGGAGAGGCGCCTCTATCTGCCTAAGCCGGCCTACCACGTAGTTCACCGTCTGGTACACCTGCTCTTTAGAAGCCAGCGGCACCACGATCACCGCGGGCGGCACCGCAAGCATGGGGTCTAGAGAGACCTCTTTAATATTCGTTTCGCGACATATGCGGCTACAAACCCCAGAGATGTGGGTATTAGGTAGACGGCGAGGAGGAAGGTGGGAACTCCGAAGTAGCTGCTCTCCACGGTGACTGAGACCACGTTGGATCTGTTTGGGAGGAGGAAACCGTTGCCGAGGAACTCGGCATATATCTCGTAGACGCCGGTGTCGCTGAATGTAAGCGTCACCTCGGCCGTTTTTTTCACGGCGAGGAGCTCCACGTCGGTTCTGTTTAGGGTCTTGTTGATTTTATACACCGCCACCTCCCCCTCCTCCTGCCCCACGGGGCTTGTCACCGTCACGACTAGGGGGAGGCCGCCGTCTATGAGGGCCACCCTCCTCGCCGCCAATATGGAGACCGACGCCGGGTTTCTAACTGCCGTGTAGCGCTGAGATGCGCCGCATGGGTAGTAGCTGTCGTCTCCTGGGAAATACACCGTGACGTTGTACACCCCCGTCTTGTTAAACACAACCTCCGGGCCTCCGGGGGTGCCGTTTATGAGAATGTGTACAGGCAGAGGGGTGAGCCGCTGGACTTCGTACCTCCTGAGCACATACACCGTATCGTTAGACGCCAGGTCGCCTCTCAGCGCGAAACGTATGATGCACTGCGCCCTATCTACGTAGATATACGTCACGTTGTCTGTGCTGGCGTAGTTGGGGTCTAGGCTCTCAAACCGGGCCGCCACCTGGAAAACGCCGCCGCGGGGCGGCGACCACCAGCCGTTGTAGCTTGAGGAGTTCCCCACGTAGACCGCAGTTCCGTTGATGATTAGGTGAAGCCTGCCCGGCACGTCTCCAGGCTTCACCGCAATCCTCACGGGTAGCAACTCGCCGTACACCCCCCTGGTCGGCACGTCGAGCACCACCTTCACAACGGCGCTACTGACGAAGACGTTGAAGACGGTCTTGGCGCCCAGCAAGCCCGGGGTCTCCACTATGGAGACTGTGCCGAGGTATGTGCCCGCGGGGAGTCCCTTCGCCCTCAAGACGCCTACTCCGTTCCGCACCTGGACCGTGTAGTTGAGGAGACGCGCCCGCCCGGCTAGTTCCACAGTCGCCGTGGCGTTTATGGGCCTGCCGTAGAGACTGACGCGGATCGGCACCACGAGCTCCTCCCCGTAGACGACGGAAAAGGTCTTGTTAACCTCTACCTCAGGAGTAGACGGCGTTACGTAGACCAGCGTGGAGAACCCTGCAGGTAGGAAGTTCCTGTTGGCCGGCGTAAACACCACCGTGAGGTTGTGGGGACCCGCGCCAATTCTCAAGGTGTCGATGAGGAACGGGGCTGGTCTGCCGTCTAGATACGTCTTCACCTCCCCCTGGGGCTTGACGAGAGATGAGACGTCCGCAGAGACCAACAAAACCTTGCCGTACTCCACTACGTATGGGTTTGAGAAAGTGCCGTTGATCTTCACGTCTAGCCGAACCGGCGCCGGCAACACGCGGAAGACGCTGACGCCGGTTACAGAGGTCACGTTTCTATCCCCCAAAACACTCGCCGTGATCTGGTATGTCCCCACGTCGAGCATAGGAAAGACCAGTGCGGAGGGGGCCCTCACCACCGCGGGGTACGTCTGGTTTACAGATATCTGCACAGTTGCGCGGTACTCCCGCCGCCCCACAAACACCCTCACGGTGGCGTTTATCCCCTCGCCGTAGATGTACTCGGCCTTGTGGAGCACCGCAAGCGTGGGCGTTGCCCGCGCAATAGACACGGGATACTGCACCGCGACGCCTTCCATGAGGAGGCGCAGGGTGTAGTTGCCGGCGCCCACGGCCCAGGTGTCCACCTCCGCCACCCCCTCCCTTAGAGACACTGCGAGGAGGTCGAGACTCGCCGACGCCCGCCTGGGAGGCGGCGTGAGTAGTATCCGCATGACCTCCCCGTAGACGTTGCCAGACACGGTGATGTTGGGGATTACAACCACGCGCGTCTTTTCGTAAAACACGCCGCTGGTAGCCAACACTTGATACACGCCGGAATACTGAGGTACATACGACACGCGGAGGCTGGGCATCTTGGTGCCGTTGATGTAGAGCCTCACGTCTCCGCAATCCTGCTGGGTCACGTTTAGGCTGATCTTGGAGGTCATGTTGGCCGCCTCTATCTCAATTCGACAGGCTTGGTCTATCCCGAGCTTGATGGTCTGGTTGTCCACCCTCAACGTCACGTTGCCCTCCCGCCGCAACGGCTTCAAGCCGAGGTATATGGCGTCGCCGCGCGTTATGTTGAAGTCGACGACTGCGCCCTCCACCGCCTGCACCTTAGTAGCGCCTCTTATAGTGAGGTTGGTATAGGTGAAGGCGTTCACGAAGCCGGGCTCTACAGAGATGGCGGAGATGCTTTTATAGGCGAGGATTATCAATGCCGTGAGTAGCAAGATGGTGACGTTTGACGTCTGGGGCACGCTCATACCGATTGAACCAGCTATAAAAACTGTTGTTGACGCGATCCATAAGGCCCTCGGCGGAAGGCTACCTCACCAGACGGTCCAGGCGCTTGTCAACGATGAGCGGCGGAAGATGAAGCTGGCGCGTAGGGAGAAGCACGAGGTGGTGCCTCCCATATACACGCTCCTCGACATGTATAAACAGCTACGCGACAGGGGGGTAGGGGTGTTTTTCGACGTCCACCAAGTGCAAGACGCCGTGGACG
>WYEI01000269.1 GCA_009903905.1 Pyrobaculum sp.
TCACCTCGCCGCGCTCCTCCTCCACGGCGTCCCACGGCACCTCCGCCTCGCGGTAGAGAGCCTCCGGCACCTCCCTGCTTCGGCTGAGCGGAGACGCAGGAAGCCGCCTCGTACGCCTACGGGGTAATATATCAATTCAAAGCGACATTATAAATTATTCGTCACAGCGGTTACTGTTATGGCATCTACGCGTGAAGTCGCTATTCAAGATAGGTTGTACACGATTATATCGAGCTTCATTGGTAAATATAAGATCGGTGGGATTGAATTGACTGTTGAGCGCGAGTACCCTGTTGACAATAAGAGAATTGACATAGCAGTACTGGTAAAGGATAAGCAAATCCCGATACTCATTATCGAGACTAAGAGGAAGTACATTGAGAGAGATACGTACAGGACTAGCCCGAAAATAACGCCGCTCAGCAGGTCCGTGATTGGACAAGCGCTGTGCTACGCCAAATTTGTTAAGGATAGCCTTGGGCTTTATAAAACCCCATTTTTCGCCACGGCCAACATCGACGGGATATTCGTGTTCTCACCAATAGAGGACCCAGGCGCATTTGTAGACGTCAACGCGTGTAGGGATGGGAGGTATGAAGATGCTATAAAGCCTGGAAAGTACAACGAACTGCAGAAGTACAGGTTCAGGTACTACAGGCCCACGGAATCTGAGGTACAGACAATGATTGATAACGTCGCTAGCTCCTGGCTAAATACGGAGGCTATCGGCCAGCTTAGGGTTAACCTAGGCAACTGGTTCATTGAACAGCTAAGGCTGGGCTTCATTGAGGCGCTGTTGAACATATACGGCGTCGGCGACTATCTGAAAAGCGAACTCAGCCGCGACTCCAGCTACTGGAGCCGCCTCGACGAGTTGGCCAGGAGTCATGGATATAAAAATGGACTGGCGGACATAGTCGGCAAAAACCTCGAAACGGTCGACAACTTAGCTAGGATGATGCTCTATGTCCTCATGAACAAAATCATATTCTACAAAGTCCTTGAAACGCACTATAAGCTACCTCAGTTAAAGCCCTTCTGCGCATCTGTAAATTACTCTACGAATAAGTATCTGCAGACCCTAAGGAATTATTTTAACAACGTCCTCATTGTTACTCAAGACTTCGAGCCGATATTCACCACGGGACTCTTTGATGAGTTGAGACTTCCTGATGACCCCGAGGTTTGTAGGGTTATTGATGATTTAATACATCTAGTCGATGAGGTTGGCGCAATAAATATCGGCGACATAATCGGCTATATTTATGAGCAACTGATACCTGCCGAGGAGAGGCACAGACTTGGTCAATTCTACACACCGCCAGCGATAGCCAGGCTGATAGTGAAGTGGAGCGCGAGGAAGCCCACGGACGTGATTCTGGACCCAGGTTGCGGCTCTGGCACATTCCTAATAGAGGCCTACCCAAGGTTATATGAGTTGAAAACCGGTAAAACTCTACGAGAGGGTAGGCCAAGTAGGGAGATTCACGAGGCAATTCTGAGCCAATTATACGGCGTAGACATCAATCCGTTCCCACTACACCTAACCGCCGTGAACCTGGCAATGAGGAATGCAAGGAACCCAAGCTCAAACATGAATGTTATACATCAAGATTTCTTCACAATATTACCGGAACAGCAGGTATTGGCCGGCTACACAACGGTAACTATTAACGGCGTAAGGCCTAGATGCATACCTCTTCCGAAAACCTTCGACGCTGTGATTGGAAACCCGCCATATACTAGGTGGGTGGAGATACCCGACAAAACACAAAGAATGATACTGCAGAACTTATTACCGCAGTTTCCCACGTACGACCTCAGGCCCGACCCTAATCGTGGTAGAGAGCCGGGCATCTACGTTTACTGGGTTATGCACGCCACGAGGTTCCTAAAGGAGGGCGGCAGGCTGGGGATGATTATAAGCAACATGTGGATGCAGACGGATTACGGCATCGAGTTTGGGAAATTTCTGCTTGACAACTATAAGATCAAGGCTTTAGTTGACGTATCGTATAGGTTATTCACGGCGTTGATAAGCACGGTGATAATACTAGCCGAGAGGGCCGGCGACGAAAAGGAGAGGGCTCAGAATAAGGTCCTCTTAGTCAGGGTGCCACCAATCGATAGCAAGCTAAGCAATGCAGACGTCGAGAAAAGACTTGAGCAAGTTTTCGACTGCCTCGCGAAAACCATCGACGAGGGTACCTATGAATTTAGCGAAACCAAGTTGAAGGAGTGTAGCAAACTCGGCGTTTGGTACCGCTTCATCGAGCAGGGACAAATGCCCAAGGATAGGAAGTGGATTGGGCTATTCTTTGGTGGCGTGGATGTCGTGAATAGTCTTGAGGAATTGGCTAACGAGGGCAAATTAATGATTAGGGCCAGTGAGTGGTTTAAGCCTAGTAGGGGTAATAGTGTTTGGTCTATTTGGGCTCTCGATCACGGTAGAAGGCCTGACATAGGCGCTAAGGAGTTCTTCTACTTCGGTGAGGGGAAGATTGATAAGTGGCAGGAGGTGCATGGCCAGTTTGGGAGTAAGATCATTGATTGCCTAGCGCCAGCGATCACGAGGTCTCAGTGGATTAAGACCTTTACATTTACTAGGGATGATTGGGAGGAGCTGAGGAGGGGTGGTAAGGATGTCTACCTCTTCATCTGTCACAAGCCCAGGGGCGAGTTGCCAAGTGAAGTTGCCGAGTACGTTAGGTGGGGCGAGTCGGGTGAGTGTAGAACCAAGATTAGGGGCACGAGGGGTGGCGGCAGGAAGTGTAGCGAGGCAGTTGCATGCAAGGCTAGGGAGGGGGCGCGTAGGTGGTTCTACGGCTGGTACGACCTAGGCGGCTACGTACCAACACCAATAATGGCGGTACGCCAAGCTAGGTATCGCCCGCAATTCTTCCTGGTTAAAATGCCGTTAGTTACTTATGATGCTATAGTAACATTTATACCCAGGGTGAGAGTTAGAGTTGGCGGTTGGGTTTTTGACCCAGGTGAGTATAAGGGCGTTATTGGCGAGGTTAATAGTAACGTGGAGCTTGATGAGGTTGAGGTTAAGGCGTTGTTGGCTTACCTGAATTCAACATTCAATTGGCTGTGGCTTGAGCAGAATGCCAGATACGTCGCTAAAGGCCCCCTGGGACTAGAGGTTAATATTGCTGAGAGGATGCCGATACTCAATGTCAAGGCTATTGATAGGGGCAGGGTCGAGGAGTTGGCCAAGCTCTTTGATGAGCTTGAGGCTGAGGCTAGGAGGCTTATGGGACTTAAGCCGGTGACTAATGATCCACCTGGTGATGAGGAGGGGGAGGAGGAAGAGGGGGTTGGTGGACCTAAGCTTGAGATGTTTAGGCAGTTGAGGCCCATTTTCGGGAAGATCGATGCTAAGATTGCGGAGGTGCTGGGCATCGACATCGATGTTGATGCGTTGTGGGGCCAGGCCTGGGAGATGATGGAGAGGAGGGTTAAGGGCGCGGAGAGGGTGGCCAGGCCCGGTGCGCCGCCTATGGCCGAGGAGAAGTCTGGTGAGGGCAGAAGGAAGCGCAAGAAGGGCGGTGGGTCAGCGCCACTAACCTCGTTCTTTTAAGGCACTTTTGCATAGAGACACTGTGTAGAGAACTATACCTTTGTGGGCTTGAGGAACCTCTGTTTGTCATAGTATCCCGACGGCGCCACCTAGATCTTTTGTTTTTACCTTAAACAATAGTAGTAAATTTTGGAGCAAAATAAATCTCATGAAGTGCCCCTACTGCGGCTCTCCTAACGTGGAGAGGATGAAGGAGTGGGACATGCCGAAGAGAGGGTACCACGTCGTTCACTACGTGTGTAGGAGCTGTGGAGGCCGCTTCAACCACTACGTGGGCAAGGGGAGGGAGTTCGTGCTGAGGGTGGGCTTCAAGAAGAGGAGTTGACGAGGAAACAGGCAAGGTCTCGCCCTACCGCCTTTTAGCGAGTAACAGCGGCCGCGAGCTATTGCGTGCATGGGCCGACCCAGAGCTCCAGCTTGATCTCAGCACATCGCGCGCCTAGGGTCCTGCCCAGCGCATTACAGGTGGGCAGGACCTCCTCTACGAGGCGGGAGAACGCGTGGAGTCCGTCTCTGTGCCGTAGATCCGTATGCCCGTTCTCACCGTTATGCGTCCCAGCTTTATAGTTGCTTTCTCAGTCCTGCGGTTTTAAGAGATGAGCAACACCATGCCAGATGTGGTATTAAAATTTATAAAAGTCTGCAGCGAACTTGTATCTAATGATATTGGTCTTGGTCTTATCGGTCTTGGCGGTCGCCGCGGTCGCCATCCTTCTATTGCGATACCTCCTCACTCACCCGTTAGGCTGTAGAAGCGTAGTAGGCGTCTCCTTTACAAACAAGATCGTTTTCGTGACGCGTGTAGACAACTGCGTAGTTAAGAAATACTTAGCGAAAGGCTGGAAACCCATGGAGGTAGGCGGAGTGTCTCTGTTGCAGGAGAGATCCAGAGAAGTAACCCATGATTGAAACTCTTATTGAAATAATTACCAAGCTGGCCGCTCTCGCAACGTACGGCTCTGTCTGGCTAGCGTTAATTATATCGCTGATCGTGACGTATGAATTAATAGCCAGGAGGGTCAGAGAAGCATTAGCCTCGGTCGTCGACGGCACAAATCAAGCTCTGTCTATACTCCTATCTGAACTTAGAGCTAGGAACATAATACCATATGAAGTGGTCAGGGATGTCCTAGACAGGCTTCCAAAGTCGCGTGGTGTGGTGACCGTTATGCGTGCTGGGGAGGGCGCTAGAATGGCAAAGTTCAAGTACTTACGTCTTAGCGATATCGAAAAGGCTAAGGCTATTCTGAGCAAGAAAGAGCTAAGTGAGGAGGACGTCACCGAGCTTAATCGCATCGCTCACCTGATTTTTTATGAGTGGAAAAGGAAAACTGCGCGTAGCGACTTGTTGACGGCGTACATTCTTCTGCGACTAATTGTCTCCTCTCGGCATTCCGAGAAGCCGGCTCAGCGAAGTCAAACTTCAGAAGGCGCCAAGAGTTAACAGGCGATGCATACTGGGTCAAAGGAGACTGAGGAGCCTCGACAACGCCATAGGGCGTTTGGCATAACAAACCTCGCATCCCATTCATCCCACCTACACAGTTGCTGTGGATGGTTACTCTCCATTTCCGCGCCGTCTACGAGAGCTGTAGCGACCTAAACGGCGAGGGGTGCAGGATGGCTCTGCTGAAGCTGTACTACTACCACTACTAGCGGCGCCTCCCGCGGCCGGGCATGGCCGCGGGCCTCAAACTGCCTCATCTCGTCGCCGGGTATAGCCACCTCTCGAGCCCGGGCGCCCTCTCTATCGCCTTCGCGGCCTCCTCCACGATTCTCCTATGCACCTCCTGCGGCCTCTCGCGGCATGCCTCGGCCAGCTTGTAGGCGACGGACAGCAGGCCGCCGGCCGTGGGCTCCACGGCGTATTCGCCGAACGGCGTCTCAAGCAGGAGCCTCCTCCCCGCGGCCCTAGCCTCGACGGGGCATCCCTCCAGCTCGCGGAGGAGCCTCCTGCCCCTCCCCGACAGCCGATAGACGTCGCCCCTCCTCTCCGCCAGCCCCCACTCCAGCGCCAGGCCCAGGGCGGCGTACGCGTAGGGGCCCCACGTGCGCTCGAACAGCGCGAGGCGCGCCGACCCGCCCCTCGCCTC
>WYEI01000216.1 GCA_009903905.1 Pyrobaculum sp.
GGCGCTGTTTATCGACAAGCCGCCGTTGGCCTCGTAGGTATACGCCGCCGGCACCACGCGGGATCTCGCCGCCAGCCTTATGACGCCGACGCGGCCGAGGCCCTCCGGGGCGACGAGCTCCTCCGCGTTTACGAGACGGACAGAGACCCCCAGCTCCCTAAGTGCGTTTAGGAGAAGCTTCTCGTCAAGCCGAGCGACGTCGTAGACGAAGTCGATTTCCCCATCGCCACACGGAACAGCCCTCTTTATAAATCTATTTCCTAATACCTAGATACTGCCCACAGCTCTTATATATATAGCACATGCTTACCACATGAAGACAGGTGTTGTCCTCGCCCTCAGCTTTCTGGCGCTGGCCCTAGGCGGCCTCTTCCTCGTCTCGACCCTCAGCAACCCGTCGCTGGACTTGTGGATACTAGCCAGAGACCTCGGCCTCTCGCTGGCCGCGGTCTCCGCCGGCGTGGCGGCGCCTCTCCTCCACAGGAAGTTCACCAGCGACGAGGGGGAGGCAGCGAATAATTAAATACCTCCACTTTTCCCCAGTCATGAACACTAAGCCGCTGGTATACGGCCTCAGCGCAGTCGCGGTTGTCCTGGGCCTCCTCTTCCTCATAAGCACCATCTCCGCCCCCTCCCAAGACCCGGTCATATTTGCGAGGGATCTGGTGACCTCGGTGCTGGCCATAGCACTAGGAGTCCTCGCCCCCATCCTCATCAGGCGGTTCACCAGGGAATAGTTTCGGGGAACCCGCCGCATTTCAGCGGTAATATATTAATAACAGCGCCTTCAGTACCACCATGAGGTTTAAGGACTTCCTAAACAGCCTCGACGACCCCCTCAAGTTTTACCTCCAGTACAGCCTAAAGAGGCTGGGCCTCACCCTTGACAACGTCGAGGAGGAGGAGGCGATGCAGGTGGTGGCCGAGGCCGCCGGCCCCCACATCGCCGAAGTCCTCTACGAGATGTACCTAGAGGTTAAGCAAGGCAAGAAGAAGCTCGTCGCCGTAAGTGCTTAGCCAGCTGACCCCGCAGGCATTCGCCCCGCTGGAGGCGGTTTTTAAGAGGGGCAGGTTTAAAGAGGAGTTCAACGTCGAGGTCAAGCTGGGCGGTGTCCACCTCTGCCACATAAAGATCTTCACCGGGAGGCCGCCTCACTACAAGCCCTGGGCTGAGGTCTTCAACATGAGCCCCCGCTTCGTGGGGGGCCCCTGGGAGGGGCACATATACTGCGTCTTGCACCGCTTCATGGAGCCCGGCGACACGCTGTATGTGGAGTACGTGGATGACCCGGACACCTTCGCCGCTCTCCGCCGCGGCGTCCCGCCGCGCGAGACTAGACTCGGCAGGTTGCTCACGCTGTGCGGCTTCCGCGTCGTTAAGGACTGGTACTTCCCAGAGGGCTGGCTGGAAGGCGGGATGAAGCTACAGGCGGAGAAGGTGTAGACTCGGCCGCGGGCGGGCCCTTCATTCTGCCGCAGACACGGCCGTCGAGCCCAGCATCTACACCTCCCACATTTATAAAAGTTACTCAGCAGCCGCTGTGTAATCAAGCGGAGCCGCGGGCGCCATCCCAGCCGCCGCGGCTAGACGCCGGGGGGCCGGCTTAAAAACTGGTGCCTTATTACTGCAACGAGGCGATCTGCGCTATCTCTCTGAGGAGCGCCGCTAGGTGCGGCGCCTTGGCGTTGAGCTTGTCGACTGCTGTGGATGCGTCCTCCTCCGGGTTTACCCCGTATCTCCTGAGGCAGTGGGCGTGGGGGCCCAGGATTTGGATCACCGCCGCCATGTGTATGCCGTACATCCATTTTAAAAAATGTTCCGTAGCGGCGTCGAATATTTTTTAAGCAACTGAAGCGAGTGTGGCGTGTCTGATTTTGAGTTTCTCCGCGCCTACGTGGAGGCGCGGAACGTCGCATACGCCGACTTCCGCCTAGTCAGGCAGGTTGCTGAGAAGATAAGCAGAGGCGTGCCGCGGGCGGAGTTGACCGAGGAAGAGAGGCGGACTGCGGATCTTCTGTGGCATCTGGGGCTCGCCGTGGCGTCTCTAGGGAGAGGCTTGACGTACCGCGCTACTCCTCAGCTCCGCCGCGTGGCAGATGGCGACGTCTCTCTCCTCGCCGTCAGGCTGGCGCGGTGGACCCCCATGAAGTTGCTCCTCCGCTTCCTAGCCGACAAAGGCGGGAAGGCCTTTCTCGATGAGGTGGAGGAGAGTCTGGGAGGCAGGATGCTGGAGGTGACCGAGAGGTACCTCCCGGCGTTGAGGTTGGTGGGGCTACGGAGGCCCGTCAAGAAGCCTTACAATAGACACGTCATAGAGGCCGTTCTGCTTAGGCTCGGCTCCGAGACGGGACTTCTCAAAGACGACAGGAAAAAGATGGCGTTGACGGAGCTAGCGGAGGAGTTGCTAGAGACGGAGTCTGTGGAGGTGGTGAGGACGGGCCCCAACAGCCCTGTGGTGCTCGCGGCCGTGGCCGCCGCGGCGGCCTCCGGCGGCCAGGTCCACCTGGTGTCTCCATGGATAGACAGAGAGGTCGCGGAGGCGCTGGCGCACCTCCTCGAAGGCAAGGCAGTGGTGGTTTCGAGACCGCCTAGAGAGAAGCCGCACGCAGATGCGCTTGCGCTGTTGGCTGAACGCGGAGAGGTTCTGTGCTACGACAAGCTACACACAAAAGCCGTGGCGGGGACCTCGGCCGTCGTCACCAGCGCGAATCTGGTTAAGACCAGCCTCCTTAGGAACATAGAGACCGGGGTCTACTACCGCGAAACCCCCACCGCGCTTAAGCTACACCTAGAAGAAGTCGCCGCCTCGGGGAAGCCTTGTGGCTAGGCCACGCAACAGCCCCTCAACACGCGGCAAATGCGCCACGAGCGTCCGCTACCTGGAACCCAGCCGCGGCGGTCGTCACTCAGTGGGTAGAATACTGAAGTCTTGGAACTCGCCTCTGTACTCCTCCCACTGGACCTCCACAGCCTCCACCCTCGCGCCGGGGGGCCCCACCTTCGCCCACTCTATCACCTTCTCCACGGCGTCGCGAGAACCCTCGAGGACC
Source organism: Pyrobaculum sp. (assembly GCA_009903905.1). Next base: position 3,052 of record WYEI01000216.1, read on the forward strand.
GCTTCCACGGTCCTCCCGTCTGACCTGTTGCGGACCCACCCCGCGACGCCGTAGTGCGTAGCCACGTCTTTCATGGCGCGGCGGAAGAAGACCCCCTGCACCTTCCCCCTAACGAAGAGGTGGGCCCTTACGCGCTCCATACCGGAGACAACACACTTTTTTATATCACTAACTCTCTCTATGCTTCACCTCGTGGACTACGCCCTCCTAAAGCCGTATCTAACTCTAGAAGAGGTGAGACTAGGCGCAGAGAAGGCGGAGAAACTCGGCGTGGCTTCTTTCTGCGTAAACCCCGTCTACGTCCCGTACGTGCGAGACTCCCTGCGGCGGGTTAAGCTGTGCGCGGTGGTGGACTTCCCCTTCGGCGCCATGCCGACCCCCCTCCGGGTCAAGTTGGTGAGTTGGCTTGCCGACTGGGCCGAGGAGTTGGACGTGGTGGCGCCCATAGGCCTCGTCAAGTCTAGGAGGTGGTCGGAGGTGCGGCGTGATCTAATCAGCGTGGTGGGGGCCGCCGGCGGCAGGGTGGTAAAGGTCATAGTGGAGGAGCCCTACCTCACCGACGAGGAGCGGCACAGGGTGTACGACCTTGTGGCTGAGTCGGGGGCCCACTTCATAAAGAGCTCCACGGGTTTCGCCGAGGAGGCCTACGCGAGGCAACTGGGCAACCCAGTGCACTCCACGCCGGAGCGCGCCGCCGCCATCGCCAGATACATACGCGAGAAGGGCTACAAGCTGGGCGTCAAGATGGCGGGGGGGATAAGAACGGGGGAGCAGGCCCGCGCCATAATAGAGGCGGTGGGGTTTGGAGAGGACCCAGCCAGGATGAGGCTCGGCACCTCAACGCCGGAGGCGTTGCTTTGATCTGTCGCCGCCGGCGTGGCGCGGTCTACTTGTCTTCGCCCACAGGTAGGTGGCTGGTTAGGAGCTTCCATAGGGCGAGGGACAACACGCCTAGGGCCACCAAGATGGGTAGCGCTGGGAGGAGTTGGTCTATGAGGCTCTGCGCCTCGTGCTCCCTTCCCTCTCTTCTGAGCCGCGCGGCCTCCTCTGCCCTCCCCAGCACCTCCCGGCGCCATTCCTCCAGTTGCCTCCGCCCCGCCTCGGTCAAGACGTATCGCTCCCCGAAGAAGGTGGGTCTCCTCTCCACGAGCCTCTTCTCCTCCAGAAGCCGAATCACGGCGTAGATGTCGTGGGGCTCCAGGTCCAGAAGCCGCGCGATTTCCTCGGGCGCCTCACCGGCATCAATAGCCTCCAGCACCAGGTAATGTTCCATCTTCACAAGACCAGTAGCGCACCGCCTTAAAAAATATGTGGTGTTTAAGGCCGCCTCCTGTTCATCCAGATGACGAACAACGCGGCGAGGATGATCACCACCAGCCAAGCCAAGACGTGCCAGAGGGGTATCCCGCCTCCCCCCGATTTGGCTACGGTGACCCACCCAGCCGTCGTGGTGGCCGCGGGCTGGGTTGGCGGTGTGGCCGTGGTCTGCGTCGGCGCCTCGCCGCCTGCCTCCACATACCACTGAAGCACCAGCGCCCTTAGGCGGTCGGCCAGCTGCGGGTTGTACATCAGGAGGCCTACCTCCCTGTTGCGTTGGATGGAGTAGTAGCCGATGTTGATGGAGCCCACATAGACGTAGGGCCCCACCACGATGATCTTCGCCACCAAGTCCTGGTCAGTCGCGGCTTTTATGTCGGCGTCTGTCCTGGCAACCACGGCGAAGTACCTAGGGTACTGCAGGATGTACGGAACGAGACCTGAGTCCATGTAGATCTGCTCCATGGCGATGTAGAGGTCGCCCTTCTGCGTGAGGATCCACTCCAGACCCTCCTGGGAATTTATTGGGGATACCAAGACGCCGGGGAAGTTGTAGCGGGGGTACCGCCCGTGGAAGTCGTTCAGCACTATGGCCGCTAGCTGGCGTGCCAGCGTTGCGTTTCTTATCACCAGCATAACGCCTTTGTTATTCCTGAAGCCGGAGGTGGTTGGGTTTATGTTGCCGATTATCACAGTCTCGTTGTCGATGACGTACAGCTTCGTGTGGACGTTGGGGAAATCCCCGTTCCACCTCACCTTGACCCCGTTGTCCTCGAGGTACTTTGCTATGTCTCTGGCCTGCTGGGGAACCCCGCCGTAGACGTTAGCCGACAGAACCACGTAGACGTCCACTCCCCGCCTGGCCGCATCCACAAGCGCATCAGCCAGCGGCTTATAGGTGAAGACGTACACCTCCATGTACACGGCCTTCTTAGCCGACTTGACGTAGTCCACTATTTTCGTTGTGTTCACCGGCGAAACCAACACTGTGTTGACCTCAAGCCTGATGGGGCTAACTGCAAACGCTAGCACCCCCAGCAACAAGACCCACAGCAGAAGACGCATATGCATGAGGTAGGGGGGTCTATTAAATTTATGCTCTAGACCCGCCGGCTGTTGAAGCAGCGGCCTGAGTTCTCATAAAGAAACGTCAACCCAGTTGCTCCGCAGACACCATACGTAGTGCTTTTCAGCTAGACGGGTACCTCCCTTTCTCGCAGTCACTGGCGGATTTTCAGTAGTCTGTACCAGAGCCTGCGGCGGCTGATTTGGTAGCCTAGGTGCTGGGCGACGGAGAGGGCC
>WYEI01000204.1 GCA_009903905.1 Pyrobaculum sp.
GCTTAAAAGCCACCAGAAGACCTTCCTCAACTACTGGATGCGGCACATATGGATCCCGGTCTGGCCCCTCTTTCAGGGCGTCTTGATTACGGCGGCTGTCCTCGGCGTCTCGGTGTGGCAGGTGGTGGAGTGGGCGTGGCCGGGCGCCCTCTTCGCCGTGGCGGCGGGAGTCGCGGTGGCCGCCTCGCTCGTCAAGCCAGTCCCCGTGGCTGGGGATCCGCGTGACTTAACGGCCCTCTGGCCTCTCGCGGCTGTGGCCGCGCTCTCCTTTCTAGTGCCTCTCCCCCTGGCGGTGGCGGCTGTTTATCTGGCCTACGTCGTGGTTAATAAGGTGGGTAGAGATCAGCTCGCCGCCTCGTTGAAGTACGCCCTTAACCCGCGGATACTTACCATAATTGTGTTTTCTCTAGTCTTCGCCCAGTACATAAAAGAGAGCGGACTAGGCGCCCAGCTGGCCCAGGTCCTGGGCCCCTACTCCGGCCTCGCCGTCTTCTTGATACCCTTCGCCGTGGGTTTAGCCACCGGCGTGGAGTTCACCTTCGCCGGCCTCGCCTTTCCGCCCATATCGTCTCTTATCCACGGACCTGCCTTGGCCTTGGCCTTCGCGGGGGGTTTTCTCGGCGTGATGCTCAGCCCGGCCCATTCGTGTCTCGTCCTAACCCGAGAGTACTACCAAGCGGACGTCGCCCAGGTATATCGTCTCTTGGCCAAGGCCGCCGCCGCTGTCGTGGCACTGTCGGCGGCATACTACGTATTGATCTTTTATTGACGACGCCTCTTTCATCGTGCTGGTGGTTGTCGTCGGCCCCATGTTTGCGGGCAAGACCACAGAGTTGATCCGCCGGGTGGAGCGGCAGGTCATAGCTGGTCGGCGGGCCATCGTCTTTAAGCCTTCTCTAGACGCGAGGTACGACGCCTCTAAGGTAGCCGCCCACAACGGCCTCAAGTTCGACGCCTATGTGGTGCCGCCTGACGAGGCCGGCGTCGAGGCTATATACAAACTGGGGTTTGAGTACGACGTGGTCGCCGTGGACGAGATCCAGTTCTTCCCCCCGAGCCTCGCGGAGGTTCTTGACGCGTTGGCAAGCCACAGAGTGGTAATTGCCGCAGGTCTAAACCTCGACTTCCGCGGCGAGCCTTTTGAAACCACCATGCGCGCGATGGCGTATGCAGACAAGGTGGTGTCTCTAACCGCCGTCTGTAAAATATGTGGAAGACCGGCCACCCGGACGCAACGCCTCATAGACGGCAGACCCGCCCCTAGAGACAGCCCCCGCATCCTAATAGGCGGAGGGGAGACCTACGAAGCTCGGTGTAGGAGACACCACCTCGTCCCTAAATAGGTTATATTCACCGAATTTTTGAATGAATATTTTTAAAGGTAAAAAGTTTCTGTGCTTATGGCGGAACTCGCCAACTACCAAAGAGTAGTTATTGACCAAGACACTTGTATCAGTTGCGGCGCTTGCGTCGCCGCCTGTCCCTACCAGGCCCTTGAGCTTGACGAAAACGGCAAATCCAGACTCATTTGGGAGATGTGCAAAGACGACTTCTCCTGCGTCGCCGTGTGTCCCGTCAAGTGTATCTACAAGACAAGCGAGGCCCCGGCGGAGTTCAAGGCCAAGACGGGCTGGTACAAGTTCGGCAAGGCCCTCTCTCCAGAGGAACAGAAAGCATACGAAGAGTGGAAGTCGAAATACGGCGTCACAGCCCCACCCGTCTAGGCGAGAAACATATTTCTCTCTATCTCAACCTTTTTTGTGGGCACTTGTCAATTCTGCGGCAGGTCCGACCTCTTGATATCCGACGCAGTCGGGGTCTGCGTAGACTGCCTCAGGAGGAGGCCGAGGAAGGCCCTTGAGGTAGCCGCGAGGGCGCACAGAATAAGCAGGGCCAGGTTCAAACTCCCGCCGGCGCCGCCCAGCGGCGGCGTACCCTGCGGTATCTGCGGACGCGGATGCGCCGTTCCTGAGGGCGGCGTGGGGTACTGCGGCGTCGTGAGAAACATCGGCGGGAGACTGGGGAGGCCCGGCGGAGATGTTAATGTCGGCGTATTGACGTATTACTTCGACCCCATCCCGACGAACTGTGTGGCGGACTGGGTCTGCCCTGCCGCCACGGGGAGGGGCTACCCGAAATACGCCAGGTCCCCCCTGGGCGAGGAGGGGTACTACAACCTGGCGGTTTTCTACGGCGCGTGTAGCCTCGACTGCCTCTACTGCCAGAACTGGCAGTACCGGGAGTACCCATCCAGCCCCCGGCTGGTCTCGGTGGCGGAGCTGGAGAGGGCCATGGGGCGCCGGGTTACCTGCGTCTGTTTCTTCGGCGGGGAACCTGCCCCCCAGACGGTCCACGCGTTGCTTGTGGCAAAGAAAGCCGCTGAGAAGGGCGTAAGGGTGTGTTGGGAGACGAGCGGCCAGCTGGCGCCTCATCTGCTGGACAAGGTGGTGGAGGCTTCGTTGAAAACCGGCGGAATCGTGAAGTTCGACCTCAAGGCGTTTACGCCCAGCGTCTATAAGGCGTTGACAGATGGGGAGGTGGACGTGGCGCTTAGGAACTTCAAGGCGGCGGCGAGGCGGTTTAGGGAGAGGCCGGAGGTGCCGCTGGTGGTCGCCTCTATACTGCTTGTGCCGGGCTACGTCGACGAGGTGGAGATAGACCTCTTAACCAAGTTCGTAGCACAAATAAACCCGGAGATACCGACGCGTTTCTTAGCCTTCCACCCGGACTACATGCTCCGCGACTTGCCGCCGACGTCTAGGAGACACGCGGAGGCGGCGGTTAAAATCGCTAGGGAGAACGGCCTCGCGGAGGTGTCCCTGGGGAACGAGTGGCTCCTGGGCGACTACTACTGACGGCAATAGGGCTTGACGTGTTTAAAGACGTCTTCCAGCCGGGGCCTCCCCTTAAACATCACCACGTTGGGGAGCAACTGCCTCCAGGTGGCCATGGCTAGCTCCTCGTTGACGAGGATCAGGAGGGGCTTCCCCACCTTGGCGATCTTCTCGTATTTCCGCCTGAGGTAGTCGGGGGTCCAGAACCCCACGATTTCAATGTATAGATCGCCTATTTTGAAGTCGGGGATGTAGACTCTGCCCCCGACGACGAGGACCTCGGGCTCTCGTTGCACGGGGCATACTCTGGAGACTTGCCGGTAGAACTCCAGCTCCACGGAGCTGTCAAACTCCTCGGCCTCCACGGGGTTCTTCGGCATGTCTGGTGCGGTGGCGTTGCTTTCTCTGAAGGTGTAGATTTTCTCGTTTAGCTTCACCGCCGCCTCTATGCTCCACCGCCCGGCCGCTGTTATGTAGGGCACGAGCTTGGCGAGGCGGACGCCGTAGCGCTCTGTCTGTCTAAGCGCCGAGGCGGGGCCGTCGAAGTGGAACTCCAAGTCGCCGCTTCTCTCCTCTGCTATATACATCAGCCTCAGACCCTTGACCGCCCTCACGAGGCTCTTCACGACAACGGGGGCGTTGGGCAACGTGGCCTTGACGTAGAGCGACTTGAAGAGGAGGGTCTGGATGAGGGCCAAGTTGTAGCGCCGCATCAGCTCAGCGGGGTCGACCCCCGGCGGCTTCAACACGGCTCTGTTCTCCTCGTACGCCTTCATGAACAGCCTCTTCACCTCTTCAGCGCCCATGCGTAGCTTGGCCGCGGCGGCTTCGAAGATCTTCTCCCGCTCCTCCGGCGTAAGTGGGAAGCCCGCGGCGGAGGATGCCTTGAACACCTCCAGCCTCACCCGCGCCACCAGGCGGCTGTCCACCTCCTCTACCTCCATCAGTTGCTCCACAAGCCTTGCGAGGCCGCCCAGTAGCTTCCTGTCCCCTCTGAGCGCCTCCACGGCTTTTCTGAAGTCGCCTAGGGTTTTCGCTCCCCGGGCCGCCTCAAGCACCTCCGCCGCCGCGGACACGTCTGAAAGATAGGCCGGCTTGATCTCCTTGCCCCGCCTTGTGATTCGTAGGTAGTCTAGGGGTATCACGCCACGCCCTTCTTCCGTCTCTTGGCTGTGTTGACCTCCCTGGTGCTGGCGGTGATCACCTCATATATCTTCGCCTTGTGGGGCTTGAGCCTGAGGGCTCTGCCCATCCTCTGTATGAACTGCCTTGCGCTTGATGTACCGCCTAGTATCACCACCACGTCGACGTCGGGCACGTCGACGCCCTCGTCGAGCACCTTCCCCGTGACAAGCGCCTTGAGCTCTCCTCTTCTGAAGGCGGCCATTATCTGCTCCCTCTCGTGTCCTGAGATGTCGTGCGTGACCAGGGGAATCAGGTACCGTTCAGACACGGCGCGCGCCAGCGATGTGTATTCGGTAAATATGAGGATTTTGGATCCCCGGTGCCTCGCCAGTATGTCCCCCACCGCCTCCACCTTGGCGCGTGTCTCAAATATGAGGCGCCTCATGCCGTGCCACGCCTCCAAAGCCTCCCTAGCACGGGGGTCGCGGCCCGACATCACCACCAGCTTCTGGAAGTCGCTGGGGGATCTGAACCTAAGCCCCCTGCCCCGGATGTAGCTGAGGTACTTCTTCTCCAGCTCCTTGTAGAGGGCCCTCTCCTCCTCGGTGAGTTGCACCTTCACCACCTCCACCTCGTAATCAGCGGTCCAGACGCCCCTTATCTCAGACGCCGAAATCCTGTAGACCACGGGCCCCACCAGCCAGTCCAAGTCGACGTGTAGACCGTCGGAGCGCTCCGGCGTTGCGGTGAGGCCTAGGCGATGCGGCGCGGGGCTCAGCTCGGCGATTTGGCGGTAGGAGGGGGAGGGGAGGTGGTGCACCTCGTCGAAGACGAGGAGCTTGAACCTGTTGCCCAGTTGCTCTATTGCCGCATATGCCGAGTCGTAGGTAATCACCGTGATGCAACTCTCCCTCTTCTCCTCGCCGTACCACACCCCCACGCGGCCGGGGAAGTGCTGAGCCAGCTTCGCCCTCCACTGCTCCACCAGCTCCACGGTGGGAACCACCACAAGCGCGGGCTCGCCCAGCTTGGCAATCGCCGCGATGGCCACGTGGGTCTTCCCGGCGCCTGTGGGCATAACCACGACGCCTTTCTTGGTCTTCATCCACGCCGCGAGGGCTTGCTCCTGGTAGCTCCTCAGCTTAACCTCAGACGCCGCCTTCACTTCCTTGCACTGCGGAGACCAGACGCGGTCCTCCACGGAGACCGCCGTGGCCTGCGCCACCGAGAGTATGCGCGGGTAGTAGATGGCGAGCGCCCGGTATTTGCCGACGCGGGAGTCGAACTTCACGAAGGATAGGCGTTTCAACTCGCTGGGGATGTCCCCCTCAAGGAGGACGGTCCCCCGGTCCCAAGACAGTATTAATCCCACAGAACCTCCACGCCGGCGCCGAGCTTTTTGGCCCTCTCCAGCACGTAATGCGCCATGGACACGTCGAAGAGGGGGTTCCCCACGGACTTGTAAACCTTCACCTCGCCGAAGCGGCACTCAGCCCCTCTCAGGTAATCGCCTATGTACACCCACCGATCGCCGACGTCGTCGCTCTCCTCAGCGGCGTGGGGGTTGTCGACCAACATGCATCCGGCCCTCCTCTTCACCTCGTCGTCTAGCTCCCTCACGGGACGCGGCGCGCCGACCGAGATCACCACGGCGCCGCTCCTCACCCCCCTCACGAC
>WYEI01000155.1 GCA_009903905.1 Pyrobaculum sp.
TAAACACCGTCTTGTTCCCCTCCTTCACGTAGTCCCTAATGGTGTGAAACCACGACTGGATGATCTCCTGCGTCGGGGCAAACGCCTCCAGGTCGTACTCGTCCAAGTAGACATACGCCCCATGCTCCGCGATCTTCTTCACCGTCCCAATCACCAGCTCCCCCACGTCTGGAAACTCCTTCCTAACAAGTTTCATAGAGGGGGATAAATGACGAGTTTAAAACCTAAACGGAGCTACTCCAGGGCTTTAACCACGTGCCCCGCCAGCCTTACCTTTCCGCCTGTGGGCTGGGCCAAGACGCGGCCGCAGACTAGGCACCGCACCACCATGGCGGCGTGGGAGAAGGTGACCTGCTCGTTGCCGCAGTCGGGGCATCTGATCTTTACAAACCTGGAGCGGGGCTGGGGGATTAAGACCTTGCTGAACCTGGGGGGCATGTTACACCAGCTCCACCTTCTTCATCCTCCCCAAGCTCTTAATCATCTTGTAGCCGCATTTGCTACACGTGAAGACCAGAGTCACCTTCTTGTTGATTTTGGCGAAGCGCTTCTGCTTGGGCTTGGGCGAGGAGCCGTAGCCCTTCAGCTTCCTCTCGTATCTCCTCTGGCCCTCCGCCAGGGTGCGTCTCTGCCCCGCGTGGTAGTTCGACACGCTGTGCTTCGTGTAGGCGTTGCAACGGGGGCAGTATATGTTAACTGATTTAGGGAACCTCACGGCGCCATCTAAAAGAAGGTGTAAATAAACTTTACGCGCTTATCTTCCCGGCGGTTTAATTGACGCATTTCCCGTAGCTAGATACATAGCCGCAGAAAACATGGGCTTTCCAGTGCGCCATTATCGCCAGACGGAGGTGGAGAAAGCTGTGGCATTGGAGAAGTGTATGATGTTTGAGATTATAAACCTCTAAAAAGGCACGTCGGCGTGATGACAAGGCATTTGTGGCGGTCGATGGCCGACGCTGGAACGGCTGACTTTTGAATAGATGCGTTATCTACGCCGTTGATGAGGCGAGGTGCCGCACTCCTTGGACGTGCGCCGCAGGCGGCGCATTCACCGGCTCGTCTCCTCCAGCCATCTCGCGACGGCGTCTGCAAGTTCGGCAAAGCGTCTGAAGCCTTCTAGATGTGACCTGCCGCACACGAGCTCTATGATGCCGTCGCTTCTCCGGCGTATCTTTGGCTTTACGCCAGTCAGCGCCTCTACCACGGCGGCAAGTCTCTCCGCGTCAGTCTCCTCGCTGACATAGGCGAAGCCCTTAGCCGCGTTGTTATTTCCATACCTGCCAAACGTAATCGCGTACTCACGCCTTACGCCGTCAACCTCCGCCGTTATCCTAATCCTCAGCAACTTCTTGCCGCTTCTGCCCTCATCGAACTCGGCTCCTCCGCTGATAATGTTTACCACGTACTTCTTGCCGTCCACCTCGACCTCCTTCTTAAAGCCCTCCAGCCTTAGAGAGCCTCTCTCCTTGCCCTCCTTCACGATCTCTTTGACCTTTTCACAGACGGCGTCGCCCTCCTCCTCGGCCCTCTGGAGTATGTACTCCACGAAATCTGCCGCCAGCCTCCTCTGCTGTTCATCCTTGCCGTATACCGAGAGGAACGCGGCATGCGCTAAGCCCTCCCTACGGATATACACGTAACCTTCGCGGCCCTCCTCCGGCATCTTGACCGTGAAGTGGGTGCCTTTCACGAGACCCATGTTCTCAAGCCGCTGTGCCTCCCGCTGTATGCTGTTGAGGTTGGTGGAGCCGAATTTAACCTCAAGCGCGCCGCTACGCGCCAGCCGCACTTCGTATTTCGGCCACCCCTCCATCAACACGCGGCCCTTCTCCAGCCTCTCAAGCCAGCCTTCAGCCTTGCTGGCGTCTATCCAGTGGTTCTTGCGCGCTACCTTGACGACCTCGGCGATGGCTTTTCTGAGCTCCTCGCGCCCAGCCGCAAGCCTGTCGGTGGCGACTCTGACATACCAGGTATCTCTACTGCCTTCTTTCTTCACCTCTGCACTGACGCCTGCCAGCTTCAATAGCCGGGCCGCGAGTTCGGCGCGGCTCCGGTTCGACGAGGCGAATTCGAGTATGATCGTGTTCTCGCGCAGATATACGTTGTACTTAACGGCGGCGCCGCTCACCGATATGGTCACGTCGGCGGCGACGGGGCCGTCCTCAGTCCTCCTCCTCAGTCCCTCCCAGCTGACGCTGAGCCCTTCGGCTCTCAGCTCCACGGCTTCAGCCAGCTTGTGGTTAATAATTCTTTCATCCCCCTCAAGCAGAGGAGACCCGTAGAGGAAGTAGAGACCGGCCAGCCTGGCGGCATTACCGCCGGACACAATTACTCTGTGCTCACTCCCGACCCCCAGCACCTTTGCCTCTATGCCGTGTGCCGCGAAGGCGGCTTTCCAGAGCAGGGCGATTTCGCGCTTGCCGCTGGCCAGCACGACTTTCTTCATCGCCGCAGACACGTACCCGTCACCGCCTATGGCTCCGGAGGCCACAGCGGCGAAGTACCTCAGCGTTGCTTCGTTCACGCCCAGCCTCTCCGCCTGGATAAGCAGAAGGGCAGGCGCGACGACCTCCCTCGCGATTTTGTCGTCGTTTAGCCTATCCCTCAGCGCCTCTAGCTCGCTCCGGACCTCCTCGCCCAGCCGCTTCACGGTTGCGTCCACAACGATGCCCCAGTGGTCAGCAACCCACTGCTTCAATCCTTCCCAGCTCTTCACGTGCATGAGGTCCTCCAGTCCCGCATTGGTTCCCAGCATGTGGAGCCACCCGCCCTCCGCGCTTCTTCTGATAGCCTCGTCGAGCTTCTCAAGAGAGGTGTAGGCGTGGAACTGCAGCTTCGGCCCCTCAAGAGTCAAGCCCACGCGGAGCACTGTAATGTCAGACCAGTCGAACAGAGCGTGGGTCTCAGCCAACTGCCACAGGTGGGAGGTGCTCATCTGCAACAGCCCTCCACTTATCGCCACGTCGGAGTTAACCCAGCCCAGCATGTAGAGGAGGCGGTCCTCCACGGGTAGTCGCTCCTTAACCTCCTCCGCCGCCTTCATCCCCGCCTCAAGCTCCTGCCCAAAGAACTTCTGCCCCCTCTCCACGTCGATGTCTAGAATATAGACTATGCCCTTCCCCTCTCCCACCTCCCTAATGCTTAGCTTTACGCCTTCAAGCTCGACGAGTTTGCCGCCCTCCTCAAGTCTGTAGAGCCTAAACACGTAAGACGACTCGTTTTCCCCCTCAAGCATCAGCGTCAGCTCGCCGCCCTTTACGAGCTCCTCGACGAAGCTGTGGTAGTGGTTGGCGCCGGGTTTTAGGAAGAGGCGGCGGAGGGCCTCAGCCACCACCTCCTCCACCGCCACCGGCCTCTCCACCCCCGCCCTCTCGGCCTTGTCGTACGCCGTAATCGGCGCGTAGTAGAGGAGCCAAGCCGACCCGCCCACCTCAAGCCAATACCCAGCCGCTATGCCGAAGGCGCTACGCCTGCCCAGCGCGTATTCCCTATACGCGATTAGAGCGGCGTAAGCCTTCGTGCCGAAGTTCACGTCGGTGAACTTAGAGAGCTCTGCCTGTTCCGTCTCAACCAGCCCTCTTGCCTTGCCCTCCTCGACGTTAAGGTCTCCCACACCGTACCTGTGCGCATATTCGTTCAGATTCCTCCTGAGAGTTCTCAAGGCTTCTTCGAAGGCCGTCTCCTCTTCCTCGGTCAGCTGTTTTATCTGTTTGAGGTCCGCCACGTATACAACCTTCTTAAACGGCTCCTCCCCCACCACTACCCTCTGCACCACCTTTTCACGCGCTTCCACGTCCTTTCTGTAGACGTCGAAGGCCTCCTCCAGCGCGAGTGCCGCGTAGAAGAGAGCCCTCTTCTTCCCCTCGTCAAGTTCTCTATACGTCTTGCTGTGAATAAGCCTCCTCTCCTCAGAAGGTCTCGGCATAATCAACACCCTCAAAGACTCCCAAGGCTCCGCCAGCTTCACCCTCCCGGCGTTAGCGTCCCTGGCGATTTTCTTGAACTTCTCGTAGGGGTCAGGGGCCTCCCTAAGCATTTTAAACGCCTCCTCCCGCGGATGCTCCCTAACACCGGCGGGTATAAACGGCGTCAGAGACGCCGCATACGCCAGCTTATCGAGCTCAATCAAACCCCAAATGTTCAACGCAACCGACAACGCAACCACCCCAGCCGCCACAGCCGCCATCAAGAAGAGATACGCCTTGTGTTCATCCACCCAAGCCAACATCCTCACCACCGCCTCCACAAACAGCTCAACAAGGCGCTGGACAGTTATCCTGACATGTTCGAACACATCCTTCGCCGCCTCATACAGCGCCTTGGCGGCTTTCCGCACATACTCAACAGCCTCCCTAAACCGGCCCACCTCCACAAGCGCCACAGCCGAGGCAACAGAGGAAACAACAGCCTCCGAGTAGAGGCCGCTGTATACAGAATAAAGCGCTACCGAGAGCCGGGCTGAGGCGGCTGCTCCGCGTCTACGCCACACCCCCATGCGCCAGTTTAAAAACAACTATACGCAAAAGAAAACAGCCGAGAATTAGAAGAGAGACGATGGAAAGGCTTAGGGAGCCGCCGGAGCCGGCTTTAGTCGTTAGGAGCGACCCGGTGGAGGAGCTTCTGAAGGAGTGGCCGGAGCTGGGGGCGTTTGGCACGGAGTGGGTGAGGAAGTGGCTGGATCTTAGGGAGAGGTTAATTGAGATTGCCAAGACACTGCGCAGATACCCGTGGATGGTGGAGGTAGTGAGGCAGAGGCTATGAGCATTCTCCACCCCTACACGGTGGAGGCGTATGTGGCTAGAGAGGGGTCTGAGGTGTGCCTCTCCCTAAACCAACCGAGGGCGTACTGCGCCCAGAACGGCGCGGCGAGGGAGGTTAAGCTGGAGCTGGAATTTAAGCGATACGAGACATACGAGGAAAAGATTAGAGAGGTGTGCCGCCCCAAGGGCCTGCTGGCATTCACCACAGCGGCGAGAGAATACGTAAGACTACTCTAACCGTTTTTTCCTCCCCTTTATCTTTTTGCATCAAAAAGCCGCCGCGTTGTGGCTGGCGTCGTTTAAAAAGCTGGGGCTTCTTACAAAGCTGGCTGAGGCGGCGGGGGCGACTACGGTTAGCATAAGGAAAGCCGCCGGGAGGGTGAGGGTATGAGCGTTGCGGCGAGGAGGATCAAAACCGTAGCCGCCGTCTTTGAACTCTCAATCATACACCCCACTTCCTGTAGTTCGCCGGAAAGGGGGTGCAAATAAACTTTACGCGCTAAAAAACCTCCTCACGATTCCCCTCTCCTCGAGGTCTTTCGCATCCCTCGCGGGTAGCTTCGCCAAGTCCCCCTTGGCGAAGGGGCCTATCTGGACGAAGTCCTCGGTGACTATGGCGGGGTGCGGGACCAGGAATTGGACCGCCACGTAGTCCTGTACCCGCCTCCTCTGGGGGCCGGCCTGCTGGATTTTGACGAGGGGCCGCACGAGCCTGTCTTCCTCCGCAGTCATCCTCCCCGGCAACCTGCCCTGGCTCAGCTCCCAGATGATTTTCCTCGTCCTGATCTCTATTACGGCGAGGAGCGTGGAGACTGTCTGCTCCTTCACCTTGTCAAGGAGGCTCTGGG
>WYEI01000260.1 GCA_009903905.1 Pyrobaculum sp.
CGGCTCCACGTATACGTCTCCGTAGACGAGAAGTATGTGGGTCTCGGCGCCTAGGTAGGTCTCGGCGGTGAGGATGGCTTGTTCTATGCCCTCCCCCCTCTCCTCCGTGTATATATACGGCGCCTTCTCAGGGTAGGGGGTGGCCACGTATACCCGGCCAAACGTCGCGGCGAGGGCGTCCGCCGCGTATTGATACAGCCGCTTCCCCCCGATCTTTACGTACGTCTTGGGGAGGCTGCCGGTGAGCTTCTCGAAGAGGCCCGGCCTCCCGCCCGCCAGCACAAGCGGCGCGATCTTCATAACTACTCCACCGTGACTGTCTTCGCCAGGTTTCTGGGCTTGTCGGGGTCGTAGCCTCTTTCGACGGCGGTGAAGTAGGCGAGGAGTTGTAGCGGAATTACGTGGAGTATGGGGGCTGTGAGCTCGCCGGCGTCGGGCACCTCCACGGGCATGTCCAGCTTCTTCGCTATGTCGCTTCTGGCGGGGACTGTGCCGATTGTGTAGGCGCCTCTCGCCTTCATCTCGGCGACGTTGCTGAGGGTCTTCTCCCGGGCGGCAGGGTCCGAGAAGATGAAGATTGTGGGGAATCCCTCCTCCACAAGGGCTATGGGGCCGTGTTTCGACTCGCCGGCTGGGTAGGCCTCGGCGTGTATGTACGCCACCTCCTTCAGCTTGAGGGCGCCCTCCATGGCGACTGGCACAGCCGACCCGCGGCCTAGGTAGTAGGCGCTTGCGGCCTTCTTCAGCCTCTTGGCGAGGTCTTTGGCTGTGCCTGCGGTGTTTTCCACGGTCTTCCTGGCGAGATCTGGCAGGTTCTTCAGCTCGCGTTCGTACTGCGCCGTGTCGTAGCCCAGCGTCTTGAGGGCCGCGACGAAGAGCGCAGCGAGGGTGGCTACCTGCGTCGTGAAGGTTTTGGTGGCGGCGACGCCTATCTCCGGCCCCGCCCTGGTGTATATCACGACGTCGCTTTCTCTAGACAGGGTGCTACCCACCACGTTGGTCACGGCGGCGACCTTGACGCCCCTTTCCCTCATGGCCCTGAGGGCCTTTATGGTGTCTATGGTTTCCCCCGACTGGGAGATGACGATTGCCGCGTCGTCTTTGTCGAAGAGGTTCTCGTATGTTGCGTATTCCGAGGCTATTATGGGGACGGGGGTTGTCCTGAGCCGCGGGAGGAGGTGCGCGAACGCCAAGCCGGCGTGGTACGAGGAGCCCGCCGCGACGATGTAGATGTTTCTGGCGGAGAGGAGGGCGTTTGCCACGGCTTCTAGGGTCCTCCACTCGAGGCCGGCCACGGTGGTGGCGAGGGACTCCGGCTGCTCGTATATCTCCTTAAGCATAAAGTGCGGGTATCCGCCCTTGGTGGCCATCTCGGCGCTCCACGGGATCTCCTCGATGCGTCTGGCCGCGTCTTGCGGCACCCCGTCTGCCTCTATGTAGACCTCCGTGGGCGTTATGTAGCCGTATTCGCCGTCTCTCACCGCTATCACCTTCCCCGTGTGGTCCAGCACGGTGGGTATGTCGCTGGCCACGATGTTGAAGCCGTCGCCGACCCCTATGATGAGGGGAGAGAGGTTCCTGGCGAAGTATATGATCTGAGGGTTGTCGGCGTCTATCAGTGCTATGGCGTAGGCCCCCTTGATGCGGGAGAGGGCCTTCCTAAAGGCTGAGAACGCGTCTAGGCCTTGACGCTTGTACTCCTCCACCAGATGCGCAACTACCTCGGTGTCGGTTTCGGACCTAAAGACGTGGCCTCTCTTGGCGAGCTCCTCCCTGAGCTCCGCGTAGTTCTCTATTATGCCGTTGTGGACCACGGCGATAACGCCTCTGCAGTCTGTGTGGGGGTGCGCGTTTGTCTGGTCGGGCTTCCCGTGCGTAGCCCACCTGGTGTGGGCAAGCCCGGCGACTCCCTGCAACGAGTCGAAACCGTAGCGCGTAGCCACCTCCGCCACCTTCCCCGCATCTTTACGTACCACAAGCCCCTTGTCCACCACGGCGACGCCGGCGGAGTCGTAGCCTCTATATTCAAGCCTCTCAAGAGCCCTCCTCAGAATCTCCCCCAGGTTGCGCCCGGGCCTCTCCGCAAAGGTGACGCCGAAAATGCCACACACGGAGGAGAAAGCGCCTTGCCATATTAATGTTTTGTTGTCAGAGCCGCTGAAGGCCACTCATCGCTCGTTTGAACCTCTAGTCATCACCTGTATCGACCTACAGGGCATCTTTAAATTATTGCAGTCGCCCAACACGTAGACGGCGGGAGGCCTAAGCGCGGCCAGCAGGTCCCGGAGCGGCTTCTCTAAGTCCAGGAGGGGGGCCTTGATCAAGGCGCCCGCGGCGTATTTATGTCCTCCCCCGCCCATGCGGGTTGCCACCTCGGCGCAGTCGTGGGGGCCGTCCCGGTGCGCGCCGCAGTACAGCCTGTAGGTCCTCCAGCCGCGCCTCACCAGGATGTTTATGAACTTGGCGCCCTTCCGCTCAAGCTCTATCGTGAGGAGGCGGTATGATATGCCCAGGTGTGTGGGGCTGTAGATGAAGAGCGTCTCCTCCGCGGGTATGGAGCCCGCTATTTGGGCCACGAGCCGGTCCTTCTCAAGCCCCCTCTCCGCCATGGATCTAAGGGGTTCCTCGTCAACAGCGGCGAGGCCCTTCTGCGCCAGCTTCTCCACAGCTACCAGCTTCTGCCTCTTGCCGGCGTACCTGACGGCGAGGTCCAGGAGCTTTATCTTGGGGTCTGAGACGTTGGCCGTGTCTGTCTGCACCGCGGCCTCCACAAGTTGTCTCGCCACCTCGTCTCCCTCCAAGCCGAGGGCCCTGGCGGCTAGGACCGCGGAGGCTGGGGCCTCTGTGTCGTAGAACTCCGCCTCTGCGCAGGGCTTGTTGGTCTTGTGGTGGTCTGCCCTGATCTTGGCCCTGCCGGGGCAGGGGAGGTCCGCCACGAAGTCCCACCTCACCAGCTTAACCCACCACCTCCTCACGTCTGTGGGGCCCATAAGCTCCACGTAGCCGTTGGGATGCCGCCTCTTGAAGAGGGCAGCCGACGCGATGCCGTCCACGTCGCCTGCGTCGCACAGCGCCACCGGCCTCTTGGCGAGCTTCGCCGCGATGACTCCGAGCAACGGCATACGGCGCTTTAGGTATTTATTTATTTGTTTTATTTCGACATGTTGAGGCTGGGCTACCTCGGCAGGCGGAGCGTGTATGAGGCGGTGAGGAGAATAGCGTTCGACGTAGCGCTTTTTGAGCGGGGCGACGTGACGGTGGTGGACGCGGGTTACAGAGAGAGAGGCGACATAGTTCTGCACTGCGGCGACTATAGATGCGTCGCCAGGGAGCTCTTCACCTCGTTGCCGCGCGTGCTCGGCGGCGGGAAGCTCGGCGTCGACCTAGGCGCCTCCAAAAACGGCCTCGCCTACGTCTGGAACGGGAGGCCGTTGCTACACGCCGTGTTGGACTGGGGCACCCTCGAGGAGGTGCTGAGGAAGTCTGACGCCCTCGAGGTCCATATAGGATCCTCCCCGCATGTCGACGTGAAGAAGGCCGCCTCGTTGCTGGGTTGCCGCGCCGTCCATCTAGTGGACGAGTTAACTGCCAGCTGGTCGCGGAGGTGGCTACGGCTGAGGTACCCCCACCTGGAGGAGGACGAGGTCGACGCCCTCTCCTTCACCTACTACGACGGCGTAGTGGCCGCTATATGCTACTGACCTCCTCCCCGAGGACGGGTGCCCCGCGGGGAGGTGCCCTCGTCCCGTCTTCATCGGCGCCTTGGGCGGGGGTCATGGGGGCGGCCCGGGCCAGCACCGCGGGCCATTTGTCGCTGGCCTTCAGTTGCGCGAGCGAAGTCCAGACTGCATACACGACGGGCCATGTGACAAGTGGATTTCTCCTCTTCGCGAGCTCCCTCGGCACGAGTCCTCTCCCCTTCTCCAGTCTCCTTTTCACGTCTTTCAGATCCCACCACACGCCCTTGGCCGCGCCCTCTGGCGTAATCTTCCACAACATGTTTAACACAGCGGCATGGTCGCGGTCAACATCGTGGCCACAGGGGCAGTGCAAAGTATGCCAACCGCTACCGTTTTTCACCAAGGAGAAGTGGATGGGGCACACCTTGCTGTTGCGATACGGCGAGACGTAAACTACTACAGAGCCAGCCTCCGCCGCCTTTTCCTCCACAGCTCTTACGAGCTTCTTAAACGGCGTCTGCTTGATGCGGTGTCTCAGCTCTCTCTTCTTCACCCTCTTCTCTTCAAGGCCGATCATTTCCTCTTGCGGGTTTTTGCCAAGCTCCTCCGTTATAATCAAGGCGGGGCTTTTCGCCACCTCGCGGGCGACCTGCCTCACCCGGCCCCCCTTCCGTCTCCTCTCCCTAAGTCTCCTTGCGAATTTCTTGTATTCTCTTGTATCTGTGATGTTTTGTCTCCTCTCCTCCTCGTCTCTACCCGCGTATGGGTACTTCTGCTTCAGTTCCTCCAGCTTTGCGTTTCTGACGGCTTCGTACCTCCTGGCGAGTCTGCCGAAGTCCGTCCTTATCGAGTATAGGACAGGGTTTATGTACTGTCTGTTCCAGGTGGCAACTCTGTCCACAGTCGCCAAGAGGCTCAACCTGGCGACTGCTACCGAGTTCTCGTTTACGTCGAATGCAACAACCTCCGCCGGAGGCTCCTTCCTCGGCGCCACGTCGAAGACGAATACGGCGTACCACTTATTTCGCCTCCGCTTCAGCACCAGCGTGGAGGCAAGCTCGGCCTCTTTACGCAAGACTCTCCACCAGTAGAGCCAAAACCTCCTGTGGGGCTTTATCCAAATCTCTCTCCTCCTGCCGGGGAGAGACAGCCCCAGCCGGACGGGGGCTACAGAGCTGATTGCTTTCTTATAGCTCCAGCTGTCTTTAGCGAATCTTATCGAAACCCGCCCCACCTCTGGACGGGGTTGTAGACGCGGCCGTCTTTCTTCAGCTCCAGAAACGACTTGCCGATTTCTACGCCTTGGTTTATAGCTTGCTGGATTAGCTGGGCGGGCAGGGGGTACTGCATTCTGAAGCGGCGGTACAGCTCTTTGTATTTCTCCTTTTCCAGCGTCCCTCTCTCTGCGACGTATGCCGCGACTTTCTCCACGATGCGGCGGTACAGCTCCTCTACGGCGTATAGCTCAGGCGGCGGGCTCTCCACCTCCACAGCCACCGCCCTCCTCACACACTCCATGCCCCCACCACCCATAAAAACTTTGACGAACCACATCCCCGCGCTAAAGGGCGAGGCTTTCATATGCTAGTAATACACAGGAAACTTTAATAAATGGGGAGTCCTTTCAGCCGGTGTTTGTTGTGAAGTGCGACTCCTGCGGCTTCGTGCTCTATAGCGGCGAAGACCCGAAAACCGTGGAGGCCGTGATTAAGATGTGGGGCGGGGTGTGCCCCCGCTGCCTATCTCCCCTTGAGAGAAGACCTATAAAAGTCGCCGTAGGACTGAGGAGGGGCAGGTAAAAAATATATTGGGGGCCGTTCCCCCCGTTATGGATAAAAAAGAAAGATTGTTGCTATTCGTCCCTCCTCTCCTCGCCGCCTTCGCCATCGCTCTCTACGCGAGGATGTACAGAGTCCTC
>WYEI01000208.1 GCA_009903905.1 Pyrobaculum sp.
CGGCGGGGCGTCGGTCCCCAGGCTACTCCGGCCGTAGGGCCGGGGGGACCTGGGCATGCGGGGAAACGGCGGAGGTCCGGGAGGGAGCACGCCTAACCCGCAGCCGGCGCGTTCGCCGGGGAGCCGGGGGGAGGGACGCCCGGGCGGGCGCCGCCCGGAGTCGTCGTCGGTCCCGGGTCGCCGCCGCTTTAGAGCGCTCGTATACTCTTGCCGAGACTTTCTGCGGGTCGTCAACAAGAGCTGGAGGAGACTCCGCTGGCGTCTTCCGCCTTTGGCCGACTCTGCACCTGTCTCTTTGTATAGATCCACGTCAACGCCGCAACGAGCCAGGCGGTAGCGGCTCCTTGCAACCCCACGGGGCCCCAGAGCCACCTATCGGGCAATAACCGTGGATAGAGCACGTAGTAGATGACGGCCCACGAATTCACGGCTCCGTGTGTGAGGGCGGCTCCCCAGACGCCCCAGCGTAGGTAAACGGCTGTGTGTATCACCGCAACTCCGCAGGTAACTGGGATGAAGAGGAGCACTCCCTCAGGCCTCATGTACCAGCCGTATTCGTAGCCGAAGAGTATAGACGGTGTGTGCCAAACCGCCCAGATTATGCCGACAAGTACAGAGGCCCAGAACCACCCCAGCCTGCCGGCGAGCTTAGGCGTCAAGTAGCCGCGCCAGCCGTATTCCTCGCCGAAGGCTCCCAAAAAGGCCACCCCAAGCGGCAGAAGCGGCGCCAGCGCTATCCACAACGCGGCGGCGACCTCGGCCGGGTACAGCGGGTGCCTAAACGGGGCCAGCGTCGGCGAGGGGAGGTGGAATGGCAGGGTGGCAAGCACCATGAGAGCCAGCCAGAGGAGGACAGGCCAAGTCGAGCCGATGAAAAGCTTGAGAAACCTCGTGCGTGGCGGGGTCGTCTTTGGGCCAGGCCACCACTTGGGCATTACCCTGT
This sequence comes from Pyrobaculum sp., assembly GCA_009903905.1. The sequence continues at coordinate 944 of WYEI01000208.1, forward strand.
GGCCCTCGGCCAAGGCGCCCAGCGCAGGCGTCCACATAGCCGCGGCAAGCCACAACGTGGATTTAGTAAATCCAAACGCCGCTTGGAACAGCCAGCCGACGCCGAAGGCCACCAGCAAGAACCTATACATGGCACTTCTCCCTGTCTCCCTCCTCGCAACAGACGAAGTACTTCCTCCCGTCGCTTTCTATCATGAGCCACACGCCGGAGCACCCCGGAGTAGACACCACAGTAACCCTGCCCACGTCTGAGAAGCATATGCCGTAGAATGAGTAGTCAAACGAAACCCGCCAACCCACCGGACAGAAATCCATCAGCAAAATGACATCCCGCGTAGACAGCACCTTCGCAACCCGCCCAGAAATCCTCACCCTCCTCACGCCCACCAAAACCTCGAAAACACCAGGCCCCACCACAGAGACGCGCCGAGGCATAAGAAAGATGGGTATAAGAGTTATTACTATGAAACCTCCAACAAGCGTCAGCAGAAGATTTCGCGGCATATTTGTGCCGAATATATACAGACTGACTAAGAGAGCTACTCCTAGGATTACATAACCTAAAACGAGAGGTAAGATAGCCTTAATCTTTCTCCTTCTCAGATAGGACATAAAGCTTAGAAATTCGCGAGAAAAAATGTCTCTCGATATCTGCATAATTTGCTGTCGCATAATCACGTTGCCTGAAGCGGCCTAGTTTACCATTTTTGGGAATCTCGACAGGGAGTCTCTCGTGGATATAGTTTATGAGAGGGGAGAACCGCGCTTGCAGTAGCGCTTAGATATGCCGGGCCTCTTGGGATGCTGAAGGGGCTGGGTGGGGCTAATCCGCCGAAGTTCTATTCGCCGTGTGAAGTCTGCTACTACATAGCGACGCGTAAGAAGGAGGAGCTGGCGCAACTGACGGTGGAATCTTTATTTAGCGTAGTCTTTGGGGAGATGTGGCGTGGGATGTTGTTGCGTTCTACGTCTGGAACGCCTTGATGTTCTACGTCTACAACGAGGTGTATCCAATAGTATCTAGGCGCGCCTTGCTTTACTTCTTGGCTGGCGCTGGGGCGGCGGCGGGGGCGGCCGCGGCGTTGTTATAAGACCTCGGCGCCTTGGTCGGTTATGTGGACGTCGATTTCCAGCCTGACGCCGAATTTGCCGGGGAGGTAGATGCCGGGCTCTATGGTGAACACCGCGCCGGGCTTCAACACGTCTCTTGAGCCGGGGGAGACGTCGGGCGCCTCGTGTATTTCCAGCCCCAACCCGTGTCCAGTCCGGTGGATGAAGTAGGGGCCGTAGCCCCTCGTCTCTATAACGGAGCGGGCGGCTCTGTCCACCTCCCCCGCCGACGCGCCCGGCCTGGCGCTCTGCAGGGCGGCGCGTTGCGCCTCCTCCACCGCGGCGTATACCGCCTTGTACTCCTCTGGCGCCTCGCCGTAGAAAAACGATTTCGTCAAGTCGCCGAAGTAGCCCTGGTACGCCGCCGAGACGTCTATCACCACGGCGTCTCCCCGTCTGAGCTTCTTGTCCGTGGGCTCTTGATGGGGCAGGGCGGTGTTGGGGCCGAACTGGACGAGGATAGGCCCCGGCGAGAGCCCCGCCTCGTACAGCGCTAGGTATATCCTAGCCGCCGCCTGCCTCTCCGAAACGCCGGGCGCAAGCTCCAGCTCCTCCACAACTCTCCGGATAGCCGACGCGGACTCCCTTATCTTCTCCACCTCGTCCCTCCTTTTGACCAGGCGCCACTCGCGGAAGATGTGGTCGCCCAGTCTGTACTCCGCCCCGGGGAACGCCCTCTTGACTATCTCGAAGTGGCGGAGGGCGGTGCCTCCGTCTACGTAAATCACGGAGGCGTCGCATCCGGCCGCGGACTGCCTAAGCGCCTCGGCGGGGTCTTCCCCGTCGCGGTAGCTGTACACCTCTCCGGGCACCCTCCCCGCGTCGAGGGCCGGCACCACGGCGGCTATGCGGTCGCCGCACTTCACGGCGGCTTTAAACCGCTCATACGTCTCGAGCCAGACCCCCGTGAGATATGCGAAGTTCACCGTGGTGGTGGCGATTATCATATCCACTCCAGGTGCACCGGCGCGGCCCTCCCCTCTTTAAGCCTCCACGCGGCGGTTTCCCAAGTGTAGACGTTGGAGATGACCCAGGCGACGGGCCACAGCCTCATGTATTTAAGGTCGAGAGGGCTGGGGGCAGGGGGGCCTGGGTGCGTGTGGAATATGGCCACCAGCTCCAGCCCAGATGACTCCGCGTCGGTGATGGCCCTATACATCTCCTCTGGGTCGAGCAGAAAGGCTGTGGGGCTGTTCAGCACGTTGCGGAGCCAGCTCCAGGTTAAAACAGTTTCTTCCCTGCCGAAGAGGAGGGCGGGGCACTCGGCGTCTGGGGAACACCTCCGTCTCGCCTCTTCTAGGAGCCTTGCAGGTATTTTCACAGAAGCGGCACGTAACGCGTGAGCTTAGCCCTTTTGGCTACCTCAAGCGTAAGCTTCTCGATTTGGTCGCCGTCGCCTTTAACCACCACGATTGTTAGGCACCTCCCCTCGACGTGTAGGTGCGTGTAGGCCACTATGTGGGCCCTGTTTTCCTCTATGGCGTCGCCCACGTCGGAAAAGGCGTCTGTGACCGCCATAACGACGCCGAGGCACTGATGGCCGGGCTTCTTGTGGTCTTTCTGCATCTCTAGATACTCCTGGAGGGCGGCGGCGACCACCTCGCTCCGGGTGGCGCCGGTCTCTTGCGAAATCTTGTCGATGGCCTCTGCGAGCTCCTGCGGGAGCGAGACGCCGAAGCGCTTCACGTAGGTCTGTGGAGAGAGCTTTATATAGCTGTTGTTGGCCTCGTCATGGGCTGTATAGGCGTAGTTGATACCACCTTCGCCAGGGTAGACATGGGCGGCGTCGCCATTGAGGAGCTGAGGAGCTTGATGCCAAATGCCGTGGTTAAGAGGGTCACAGTCCCCGGCATTAAAAACACCGTGTGGGGCGCCTTGAGGCTGGTCAAGGACGGATGCGACGCGGTGATTGTGCTTGGGTGGGTGGGCCCCACCTCGGTGGATAAATACAGCTACTTAGCCACTTCGGTAGGGCTTATGCAGTTGCAGATAGCCACCGGCGTGCTTGTACTCGACGTGACGGTCCACGAGGAGGAGGGCGGCGGCGACGAGAAGAAATTGAAGGAAATCGCCGTCGACAGGACGAGGAAACACGTCTGGAACCTTGTCCAGATGCTGACGGGGGGGCTTGAGCGGTATGCGGGGAAGGGTCTGAGGCAGGGTTACCCCCACGCGGGGGAGATTACATAAAGTTTTGACAAATCCCAGATATATAACATATATAAAGTTTCTATGTATAAATAAAGAGGATGCCGTGCTTCCCCAAAACTAATACTATTGTATTTTCCATTATTTTATTAATTATCTGCAGTTTTCGTTTTCCTAAGTAAATCTATTTAAACCTAAGCCAATTTAGTGCCAGGGCGGCTACGGCAACGCCACCCCCACGCCCCTCGCTGTTGCCGTAGTTCCGCCTTCTCTCTAGAATAGTCTTGACAGCAGTACTGCAAGCACCCCACTTAGGAATATCCCGTCGAATACGCCGGCTCCTCCTATCGAGACGAAAGGCGGCCTATGTCTCAGCACCTTTTTCATGTTCAGCACGTCGGCTCCTATTATCGTGCCGTAGACCGCAGTTATATACGTCGCCACGGGGCCGCCTCCCGCTATGAGGGCCGACAAGGCGGCTATTATGGGCGGCGCTAGAGCCGGCGTAACTACGCCGACGTTGGGCACCACCCGGCTCACGGCGTAGATGAGGATAGACGCAACGGCCACCGCGGCCAGCAGGGCAGGACTGAAGACGTGTGCCGCGAGGTATGTGGCTACGGCCAGCGGTACGGCGGCTCCCCCCACGTTTACGGCTATGTAGGACCTCTCCTCCTGGAAGACGATGCGCGGCGTGGGGATAGGCATGCCGAACACCACCACGTAGTCCACCACAGGCACATACTGCCTCCGAGATAGCGTGTGCACCACGACGTTTATGGGGCTGGTCGCGAGGCTGAGGAAGGTGACCGAGCTCCCGAGGAGCAAAGCCGCCAGGAGATGCATGCCTACGGATTTCAACACGTCTACGAAGGAAAACATGAAGAAGGGGAGTAGCAAAACCGCCAGCCCCGCGTATAGTATCCCCAAGACGCCGTAGAAGGGGAACGCTATTACGACCCTCATTGACGGGTGGCTTTTGAATACGCGGCCTCCGCTATGTCTGCTGCGAAGCCCACTATGGAGGCGGCTTCGTGCATCACCGCGGCAGCCTGGGGGCATATCTGTTGCAGGGTTTCTCTAGCCAGGTCTGCGCGTTGCACCAGCACGGCTAGCGCTTTGTTCGCGTCGTTGCTGTAGAAGGCGTTGAAGGCGTCTTGCATGAAGCGGTACACCTTCTTGAAGACCTCTGTAGCCTCTGCGGCGCATTTTATCTCGTTTTGTAGGTAGTAGTTCGTGGCGCGGTCTATGGCGTCGCCTATATGTTCAAGGTTTTTTATCGTTATGACGTAGTCCACATAGTGTTCGGGTCTCTGGGCGATGTTCCTCTTCACCGTCCTGAGGGAGAAGAAGTAGAGCCTGTCAAGCTGGTCGTCCAGCCTCAGGATCTCCTCGG
>WYEI01000141.1 GCA_009903905.1 Pyrobaculum sp.
CTTCGGCATGTTGTCCGCCGTCGCCGACAACGCCACGCTGGTCGCCGCGCTCGTGGCGCCGGGGATGGCTGAAGATGCACTGAGGAGCTTCCTTATTTCGCTGGTGCTCTCCGGCGGCTTCACCATACCGGGCAACGTCCCCAACATAGTCTTGGCAACAGTGCTGAAGATCGGGTTCCGTGAATGGATAAAGCTAGCCCTCCCCATAGGCCTCGCGGTCTTCGTCGCCATGGGTCTCTACGTGCTGGTGTTGCTACCCCACCCGCCTTTACTAGGTATTCTGGGTTAGTTTCTGTATAGTATCATTTATATATTAGTTCTTGGTTGTGTATGGCTAGACTCATCCTTGCTTTTGATGTAGGAACCACAGCTGTGAAAGCGGGGCTTGTGGATGCCTCCACTTTTGAGGTGGTTGCCTACGTCCAGAGGCGTAATGAGGTGTTGTTTCCCCAGGAGGGGTGGGCTGAACAGGATCCGGAGGACCTGTGGCATGTGGTGTCTGAGCTCTCCGCCGAGTTGGGAAACAGGGACGAGGTGGTTGGTGTGGTGTTTGCCACTCAGATGGCTGGGGTTCTGCCAGTGGACAAGGACGGCGCGCCGCTGAGGAGGATGATCATATGGCTCGACGAGAGGGGGCGGGGCTACCCCAGGGGGCTCTGGGGTGGGGCGTTGCGGGTGAAGGGGTATAACCTCTTTCGGCTTATGGAGTTTATTTGGGTGACCGGCGGGGCGCCCAGTGCCACGGGGAAGGACCCCCTCTCCAAGATGCTCTGGCTTCGGGACAATGAGCCCGACGTGTGGAGTAGGACTTACAAATTCCTAGACGTCAAGGCCTACCTGCTGTATAGGGCAACCGGCGTCTTCGTGACGAGCCCAGACGAGGCGAATCTGACTTGGCTTCTGGACACCCGGAGGGGGAGGGCAGAGTGGAATCTCCGCCTCGCGGGGAGATACGGCGTCCCGCCGGAGAAGCTACCGGCTGTTAAGAAGTCGGTGGAGGTAGCCGGTCGGCTGACGCATGAGGCGGCGAGGGAACTGGGCTTGCCCCCGGACCTCCCTGTTTTTGTGGGTTCTGGCGATATGGCCGCGGCGGCGGTGGGCTCGGGGGCTGTGGGTGAGGGGGAGATGCACGTCTACGTGGGGACCAGCGACTGGGTGGCGGCGCATGTCCGGGAGAGGAGACTTGACCTTTTCCACTACGTGGGTAGCATCCACAGCGCTATCCCCGGCGCCCATCTGCTTGTAGCGGAGCAGGAGGTGGCCGGCGCCGCCTTGGACAAGGTCATGGAGTTGCTAGGAGTTGCGGACTACGGCGAGGTGGAGCGGTTGGTCTCCTCGGCGGAGCCGGGGGCCGGAGGGATGATTTTCTTGCCTTGGCTCTACGGCGAGCGGGCGCCAATAGATGACCCCCACGTGAGGGGCGGGGTTATTAACCTCAGTCTCAGGAGCGGAAGGGGGCAGATGTTGAGGGCTGTCATGGAGGGGATCGCCATGAACATACGGTGGGCTTTCCGCTATGTGGAGAGACTTGCGAGGTTTAACCCGGAGGTGAGAGTTGTCGGCGGGGGCGCGTTGTCAGATACGTGGTGCCAGATTCTGGCGGATGTGCTGGGCCGCGTGGTTGTAAGGGTTTCCCAGCCGAGGCAGGCGGTGTTGCGGGGCGCCGCGGCGGTGGCGGCCGTAGGGCTGGGCTTCTATAGCAACTTCATCGACGCCGCGGCAAGATTTAGGGTAGATAGGCGGTTCGCTCCGTCGGAGAACCGCGCTGTGTACGACAAATTATTTAATGTGTTTGTCCATTTATATAGGAGTTTAAAGAATAATTTCAAGAGTTTAAACCTGGAGTAATGTTAAAAAACTTTGTCGATCATTAGAGTATGGATCGCGTGGAGGGTGGTCTTTCCGAGGCGGAGAAGCTCGACGCCATGGTGACCGGCAGGTTTTTCGCCTATCTCTACGAAACCGGCGACAAGGGGTTGAAGGAGGCCGCCTTCAAGGCGTTGGTGCGTTTCTACGACAAGAACATGCTTGACTTCACGGTGTATAGAAGCGCCGTGTTTTTCGAGCGGGAGGTGGTGGGCTTCGCCCGCCGCCTCCTCCACGGAGGTGAGGAGGTCGTCGGTACCTTCACCTACGGGGGGACCGAGAGCATCATGCTAGCGGTGCTGGCGGCTAGAAACAGCTTCTGGAAGCGGAAGGGGAGAGATGTGGTTCCCGAGCTGGTGGCCCCGTTTACGATACACCCCGCCTTTTTCAAGGCGGCGCATTACCTAGGCCTTAGGGTGAGGCTTGTGGATATCGACGAGAGGAAGAAAGCTAATACAGAGGCTATTAAGGAGGCCATAGGCGGGAATACGGCATTGGTGGCGGTGTCTGCGCCTAACTGGCCATACGGCACGGTTGACCCGGTGCGCGACGTGGCGGAGGTGGCGGCGGACGAGGGTGTTTACCTCCATGTGGACGCATGCGTCGGGGGGTTCATCCTCCCGTTTTTCGAAAGGCTGGGCCTCTACGTGCCGCCCTTTGACTTCCGGGTGGAGGGCGTTTCCTCAATATCTGCAGATGTGCATAAATATGGCTATTCGCCTAAGGGGGTCTCCGTGGTGTTGTTTAGAAACGCCGAACTGAAGAAGGAGAGTATCTTCGTGGATGTGTCCAACCCAGGCTATATATTTGTCAACACGGCCGTTCTTTCCTCGCGGTCTGTGGGGCCTCTGGCGGCGGCTTATGCAACGGTTTCCTACCTCGGCGAGGAGGGATACCTCCGTCTGGCGAGACAACTACTGGAGGCGCGGGAGAAGATACTGACGGGCCTCAGGCGCCTCGGCTTTGAGCCGCTGGGGCCCGTGGAGTCCCCCATATTGAGCCTCGCCAATCCCGAGGTGGATCTGGTCCAGTACACCCTTGAGATGAGGAGGAGTTGGCATTTCCACCTGCAACGCGGCGTGGCTAGGTACAATATCCCGGTGAATATTCACCTGGCGGTCTCCCCCATACACAGCCACACGGCGGAAGAGTTCGTGAAAGACTCCGAAGAGGCTGTAGTAGCGGCAAGGGGGAGGAGGACCGAGGTGAGGCTTGAGGAGGTTTTGAGAGACGTGGCGGCGGGGAGGGTGGACTCCAGCGTGGTGCCCATACTAGTGGATATGCTGGACCCCGAATTCGCCGTGGCGCTTGTGAAGCAACTCGTCGTGGAGATGTATAAATGAGGAGAGCGCTCGCCCTCTTGGGATATGTCATCATTACATTCGTCTCGCAGTCTATCTGGGTCACCTTCTCGCCCGTGGCGACATACGTAGCGGAGGTCCTCGCGGTCCCGGTGGAGTACGTGGGTTACCTCGCCGTGTTGTACCCAACGTTTTTCCTCCTACTGACCGTGCCCTCCGGCGGCCTCCTAGACAGAAACCTGCGCCTGTGGCTCGCCTTCGGCGCCACGGCGACCGCGCTGGGCGGCCTCCTGAGGCTTGCGGCGCCGGGGTCTTACCCCTGGCTGTTTCTCTGCCAGGTGCTGGCCGCGGTGGGGCAACCCTTCCTCCTCAACGGGTTTGTCCCCTTCGCAACCCATATATACCCCCGTAGACGACCTCTGGTCATCTCCGTCTTAAGCCTCTCCATGTATCTAGGCACCGTTTTCGCCCTCGCCACAGGCCTTGCGATATACGGCTCAACCGGCTTGACCGGCCTCGTGGGGATCCACGCGGCGATTTCCGCCGTGGGTATTACACTGTTTCTCCTGGGGCTCTCCTCCCTGCCCGTCGGCGGAGGCTCCGGCCTCGCTGTCTCCCTCCGCCGCGTAGTGAGCAAAAAAGATCTCTGGATAATAGGCGCAATTCTGGGACTCGGCATAGCGGCTTTTGACAATTTGGCCACATGGCTACAGCCGGCTCTCGCCACCGCTGGTCTAGGCGACGTCGCAGGTACCGCCGTGGCGCTGGCGATTATATCTGGCTTAGTCGGGGTCACGTTTATACCAAGCGTCGTGGCGCGGAGCAACATAAGGACTTGGTACCTCCGCGGCGCCGCGTTGCTAGCCTCGGCGCTTCTGGCCGCCGCCTCCATCCTACTAACGCCTGTATCTATCTACGTGAACCTCGCTGCTGCGGGCTTCGTGATGATCCCGGCGTATCCCATACTTATGGAGTGGATCGGCAGGTTCCACCCGCCGGAGCTACATGGAAGCTCCACCGGGTTCGTCGGCCTGGTGAGCAGAGTCATCTCCGTATCCCTCCTACTCACGGCGCCTTACTTAATCGGAAGCGCCCAGACCTACCTCCTGTTCATAGCCGCGCTTCTCGCCCTGGCGTTTATCTTCACGTTGACACTTCCCAACGACCGGAGGGTAAGATTACACTCTTTACCAACCCCACGAACCGAGGCGTGAACATCATAGAGGGGACTAGCTTAACCGTCTGGTCTGGAATTTGTGACGTGCTTCGGGTTCTCCTTGTCATCGTGGCTAGGTACTTGACCTAGTAGTGGACGCAACCTCCGGCGCCGAAGCCGCCGCGGTAGTCGCCAGATGCGACCTCAAACCCCTCCCCACCAAGAGCAACCGGACTACAACTTCGACCACGCCTCGGTCAGGTTCCACAAGCCGCACCAGGCCCTGCCCAACTTTGAGCCACGGAGCTTCTGCCACGTCTGCACTCCGGCCCGGAGGGTCGCGGCGTCTATAGGAAGGTTCTGCACGCGTCGCCGCTGGAGCTCCAGATCGCCTCCAAGCTGTGGCTTGGCTCCGACAAAGACTACGAAAGCGTGGTCTTCATCTACAGCTTCGCCAAGTCAAAAGGAATTTTAAACCATGAGGAACTTGAGACGTGGGCGAGGAGACTCGGAGTCTCGTTGGAGAGGCTGAGGAGGAGCGTAGGAGAAACCTAGCACACAACGCCAAGGTGCTCCGCCTCTTCGCGGAGCTTGCCGCTAAAAACGACAGAGACTACTGGAGGGCCTACCTCAACTTCATCAACGACTTCTACCGCTACGTCTGGCGGCGGCTTGAGGAGGACCCCCTCTTCCGGGAAACATACATGAAGATACTCGCCGAGAGGGCCAAGAGGCCGAGGAGAGAGCCGCCCCAGGGGCAGGTCGCCGCTGAAAAAACTCCGCCCGCATGAGGTGTGTGGCGCCGTCGCCGGGGCGGAAAACTGCGGCGCTACGTATTGCTCTGGGGTAGGCACGAGTATTCCTATGGGTTGTTATTATATTGTATTTATGTCAGCGTTCCTGATATACAGAGAACGATAAAATGAAAAACCGTGGGTCCGTGGGCGTCGGCGTAAGGCATTGGGCCCGTCGTTGCTACTGGTGGCGGTGATAGGCACGGCGCTGGTGTACCTCTGGTTAGCAGGCTACGTGACAAAAGCCAAGCCGGCTGTCTCACAAAGGCTGAAGATAGAAGCCGCACGCAGGTGCACACGCCGGTCCCGGACCTGCCGCGCTGTGGCTTTGCGGACGCATCTTGGGCGGAGCCGCCGTCGACGTGGCGGCCGTCTATAAGCCGGGATAAAGGCCTTCTGAGACTTCCGGTATCCACATTACTCATACGGCCCGGCGAGCTTGCGGTGTCTCTGCCGCCGGTGCGGGATCTATCCGGG
>WYEI01000032.1 GCA_009903905.1 Pyrobaculum sp.
GGGACTCCTCGGCGCCTCTGATCTCGTTGATAACCACGTAGTCCACGTTAGCCCTCAGAAGAAGCTTGACAAGCTCAAAGAGGTCGATCCCCCTCCTCTCGTCGGTCAGATACTTCTGCCAATTCAGATGCGGGATGTTGAACTCAGCCACGTCCTCGGCCGTCCCTATGCGCCTATCCGGCGGCGCCAAGCCCAAGATGGCGTTGGCGTAGCTCGTCTTGCCGCTCCCCATCTCCCCAGCGATGAGGATAGGCATCTTGTACTCCACGGCCAGCCAGAGGTACGCCGCCACCTCCGGCGACAGCGTGTTGCGCTCCAGAAGCCCCAGCACAGTCCAAGGCCTCTCAGGAAAGATCCTCACAACGAAGGAGCTACCACCCGAGATCTCCCTCCCGCAAGTCGCAGTGAGCCTCCCCACGCCGGGCAGAAGCGCGTTGTCCACCTTAGGCGAGGCGGCGCTACAAGACTTACCCGCCTTAAAGACGAGGCGCTGCACCAAGCTATCCAGCTCCGCCTCGCTAAACACCATGTTGGACTCGATACGGCCGAACTCCACATGCACCACGTTAAGCGGCTTCCCCGGACCCTTACACTCCACGTTCTCCAGCTGCCTATCCCGCAGAACCGGATCAAGAGGCCCAAACCCCAACAGCTCCCGCTCCGCAAAATACAGCAACGTATCATCCCGCACGCCAAGCTTAGCCAAACCAGACCTAAGCACCTTCAAAGCCTCCTCCCTCCTCCCGACGTCTAGAAACAGACTTGGATCTACGCTCTGCACAAACTCCTCCAACGCCTCCCCCAGCCTCCTCAACGCACGCCCATCAACCTCCGGGTCAGCCACAACGTACTTATAAAAAGCGCCGCTCTCCACTATGTATATCTTGGTAAGGCCGACACTGTACTGCTTCACCACACGCCCCTCCGGCACCCCCCTCCACACCTTCACACCAGACACGCCCACCCCCTCCTCCACCTCGCCTCCACCCTTCTTCCCACCGCGCCCCCTCACGCCAGACAAGCCAACCCTCAAGCCACGAAACCGCATAAAACACACAAGAAACAAATTAAAAACATTTACCACCCCGAACCCCCAATTCACAGCACAAAAACTTAAAATACACCAAATAATAAACAGCATGCAAAGCCCAAACCAGAAAAAACTCAGAGGCATCAGCGGCGTGGTAATTGCCGTGCTCCTCGCAGTGATAGGAATCGCGGCCGTGCTCATGTTCTGGGGCATGATGAGCGGATTCTTCAGCCCACAGCCAAAAGTAATAATAGAAAAAGCAACAATAACGAAAGTTGGCCAAAAATACGATCTTTCAATCACAGTAAGAGAAACGGGCGGCGCCTCTACATGTATATTAGGGGCAACTATTATGGGCGGAGGCTCCGCAGATACGAGTGCGACAACGATTCCGGCCACTTCGACAGCAACATCTCCGTTTCAAACATCAAGCCAACAAACTCAACAGTGCGGATCGTCAGGTAAACAGGGCATACCGCTAGGTCCAGGCCAATCTATGACTATAAGTTATGTGGTAGAGAACCAACAATTGAGTCCTGGCGTCACGTATTATGTAGCGGTATACTACCTTAGTAGTAACACTGTTGAGCGTACCGACCTCTATCCAATAACCGTCAGGTAATGGATGTAATACCTGCCGTTGTTTTTTTCTTCCTCCTCATCGCCGCCTCCCTCTTAGTTTTTTCATATATTTCCCCCCTGCTCGCCTCGGCCGAGAGGACTGAGCCTGCTTGGCAGATGGTAGAAACTGGCAACGTGATAAACTTTAGACAAGCCGCCTACTTCGCCTCGGTCCGGGTCGAGGCTGTCACCAACTGCTCAAGCGAGATTCGCCGCTTCAGGGTCTGGTACGTGCTCCCGTCTCCGCCCGGCGAGCTGAGGGGCTTCCGTGGCGGCACGCTGAGCGCCGCGTTTGAGGGAGGGCAGGCCGAGCCGGTTGGGAGCTGGGCCGCCGCGGTGCAACTCTACAAGGTCAGATACGTGACTGCCACCTTCACCAACATAACCAACGTGGCAGAAGTTGTATATGGAGGGCCTCTGAAGATAGAGGTAATCGACGTGAGAGAGATCACGATACCGCCGCCCGCCGGCTTCCGCGCCTGTAGTTTCTGCATTCGCATCACAGGCACGCAGCAGTGTATATACAGCGATGGCGGAGTGTTTATAAAGATATATAACAGAACCGCCGTGGTGAGGTGATGGAGATCCCAGCAGTTGTCCTCCTCTACGCCGCCCTCCTCGCCGGGGCGGTCGCCTCTCTTTTCTACGTATTTACTGTCTACGACGGCGCAGTCTACAGCATAAACAGCCACGCATGCCGCGAAGCTACCTACCTAGTCCAAATAGCCCTACAACGGGCATTGAAAGAGCCCGGCAACTACACGGCCAAGATAAACCTCTACTACCCAGTCAAAATTACGGGGGGAGAAATAACCGTGGGTCTCGACACCCGCAACCCCGCCACCTGCAGAATCAACGCACCCCAAGGCGTCGACGTGCTGGACTCCACCGGCACCATCATAATAGTAGAAAAGGTGGCACACACAAGCGAGTTCGGGGAGTGCACAGGCAAGCTGGACGGCCCCAGACTAGGCATGAAAGACGGCAAATATATAATCGTGACCCAATGCTCACCCGACGTACAGATAGAGAGGCCCCAGATAAGGGTCTATGCCTCGTAAAAATTTAAAAGAGGGGTATAGACAAGGCTGTGAACGTCGTGGAGGCGGCTATTCTCGTTGTGGCCTTTATTGCCGCCGTGTACCTCGCAGTGCAGAACTTCTACACCACCGTCACGGGCTACGTGGCCGTGATAGAGGCAAGGACGTCACTGGTCGCCGACGCCTTAGACGCCGGAGAGAAAGTACGGTTCAAGCCCAACGCCACGCGGCTCTTGCGAATAGGCGACAGGTACTGCCTAATAACCCCCTACTACGCGGAGTGTTGCGGAGACGTGAAGTACTTCGTCGCCTCGGGCTTCCCAGCGCTCCTCATAGACGCGACGCTGTACGGATACGGCGAAGGCTACTACCTGCTGGTCCCCTCCCCCAGCTACGTGATAAGCAAAGACGTGGCGACAAAAGCCGGCGTGAAGCCGCTGGACTGCGTGAACCCCGCCGCGCTCTACTCGGGACCGGCTTCGGCGTTTCTGGTTCTGCCCGACGGCACCGTCCTCATATCTCCCACACGATGAGGGGCCAGGCGGCTCTCCTCGAGGCGGCTCTCCTCGTCGTGGCTACTGTGCTCACCTTCGTCGTGGCCCAGCACCTCTTCAAGGTGCAGTACGTCCAGTCCGACTACGCCCTCAAGATAAACGCAGAGAGGATACTCATACACTGGGCAGACACAGGCGTGGCATACGCCGTGGCCTACGGCGCCGCGGGCTCCGGCGACCCGCAGTACGCCAAAGCCGCCCTAGAGACGCTACTGCCCCCCAACGTCGGGTACAACCTCACAGTCATATCCCTCACCAGAGGCGTAATATACACCATCACAAGAGGCTACGACCCGGCGCGGTCAGACGGCGCCACGCTCATCCTCATGCGAGGAGAAGGAAGAATAATATCCCTCCGCCTCTCCCGATGAGAGGCCAAGTCCTAATAGGGGTAGCCGCCCTGATCTTCGTCATAACCCTACTCCTCCTAATCGCCCTACCCAAGAGGACAATAGGCCCAACCGCCGCCATAGAGAACTACACCGTAGCAAAACGCGAAGTAGAACACATCCTAAGAAACGCCGCAGAAGAAGCCGCATACGCCACAGCCAACACCCTGGAGGCGGTACTAAAAAACACGGAAAACCTGCCGGATACTCTTAAAAAACTGTACACTCAGCATTTCAACGTGTTGTTCACCGACAAGGTGGGGGCATACGCCGTTCTCCGCGGCGTCTTCTGCAAGCTGGATACGCTAGATGTAAAGGTCAGCAGTGGCAACAATTATTTCTATATCTCGTCGATATACGCCGTGGCTACCTGCGACAATGGAGTAATGGCGTTCATAAACTCGGCGGCTGACGTGAAGGTGGAGCTTAAGAACCTCGGAGCCTTTGGCGGAGTCAAAGCCGCCGTAAACCTCACCAGAGACCAGAAACAGATCCAGCTCATAACATACGCCGCCGCCCTCTACGACGTCACAGGCGGCAAGCCCTACAGATTCCCCATATTGGGCACCTTCGACCCCCGCGAGTCCATCTGGTACTTCAACATCACAGGTCTCCACTACATACAAGTGGCCATACCCCCCGAATACTGCATGATGAGCGACCCTACCTACTACGTGGCCATAGCCGCCGCGTCTGTGGGCGAAGGCGCCGCCACAGTGGTCGTGGCCAAGCCAGGCGGAAAGCTCTGCGGGAGATGAACCCCTCCTACGTCCTCCTGGTGGCGCTACTCGTCGCGGCCGCCGCCGCCATATACGGCACCTACCTCTACATGCTAGACAAGGCGAAGGACTTCCACACAGATGACGTCGCCGCCGCCGTCAAGGCGTTGCTAGACCTAGAGCCGGGCCAGAGCAAAACCGCCCACGTAGCCATACCATACGGCACCACCCTAAAGATATGCCCCGACAATGAGTGCCGCTGCGGAGCCCCCACCTGCATAGTGGTCACAGGCCCCACCACGGCCACGGTCATAGGAACCACCGCCGAGGTCATAATACAGCCCAGCAAAACCCCCCAGACAGAGTACGTCCTCCCCGCCGGCACATACATAATCAAGGCGCGCGCCGAGCCCCCAGGCCTAGAAAATATAACAATGTGCAGAGTGGCGTACCAAGCCGTCGTAGATGCACAAAAACTCATCACCAAAGGTTGCAACGCCGCAGTGGACGAGATAATTAACAGGATCAAGAACATAGCCTCTGCATCTCCAGAAATCTCCAGCTGGCTTGACTCCAGCCTGCTTCAAAACCTGAGGGAACAGGGCTACGCGCTGTGTGAAAAAGGAGAGGACGTCCCTAAGTTCATCTACGGCTATTTCTGCACCAAGAAAAAAATATATTTAGAGGTTACGCCTACTTAGATACGTCGTAGTAGAGAAACGGCTTCTCTCCGCCAGACCCTCTTAAGCCTCCGTCGTACACCACGACATCGCCCACTGTTCCCAGCACAAAGAGCTCCCGGGCAGGCGTAGAGTAAGGCACCACGAAGTAATACGGATTCGGATTGCCGACCTCCCTCACTGCTATCGCCGGATAGACCTTAAATGCGTCGAAATACTTATTAACACCTGCCAATACCGGCACCTCAATCAAACGCGACCTCTGCATTAAAAGTCCTCTCAGAAATTGCATATCACTCTGGGAAAGATGACCTAACTGTAGCGAATCTATAGTCCATCTAAGGTCGCCATCGCTCCAGCATTTGTTAAAGTCGAGATATGGATTATACCAAGGTATTGGCCACGCCCAGGGGTTACACGCAACTTTATTATTTTCTTTTACAGCGTTGTCTTGCCATGGAAATATCAATAGTATTTTTGTCTGTACATACTTATCTCGCAAGAAGTTCAAAAGCCCCGTCTTAAGATTTTCATTATCTCTTATGACATCTAAGGCGTCGATTAAAAGACTTTTCACCTCTTTCTCCCTTGTTGGTAACGGTGGCTGTTTATATATATAATAGGGGCTCATAACAACGCTGTAGCACCACCTCGCCGTAGGCGACTCCTTGAACTGTATGGGATAGGCAGAGAGGAAGTAGGACGGGACGTAGAGACCCTCCTCCGCCGCGTCGAAAATCCTTACTGCATAGAGACCAAGGTAATTGATTATCTGAGGACTTCCCACAAGTCTACAGAAGGCTTCCGTTAATTCGTTGGAACCTGAGTCGTAAGATGCACGAAAGCTGTAAGACATTTTCTGGTTCTGAAAGCCACTAGTGCCGTATAGATCGAAAAGCATTTTCAACAAGGAGGAAAGCCCCTGCTCAATTCGATTACCTACTTGGTCGCCCAGCCAACTGCATACAGACTGCTCTATACTTTTAAAAAGCTCGTTTATTAACCTATCTGAAATGGCTCTTGAGATTTCGGTTACTATTGCATTCCTAGCCGCATCAATCGCGGCATCTACGCTGTATTTCAACACATCCTCTAAAGAACAGGTTATCTGGTCTTTCGGATGAAATTCAAAATTGAATAAATTATTAATAACACGCGACATGGCGTTATCTACTACCCCTTCGGCGCTTCTCACGATGTTAACGCAGGCAGACTCAATGGCGCCTCCAACTACTCCAGGTGAAGTACGGACTGTCGAGACGGGGCATATATTGGTAGAGCTTACAATCTGCCGACGAACATCGCCAAGCGTGGGAGAGAGAAAACTCCGCAAAAGCCCAAACAAGTCCGCCACAAGAGTGTAGTTGTAACCAGAACCAAACCTCGTCCCAGCCATATACGGCGGAATAACGACGAAATACAGATTCAGAGTAAGAGTGCTCGTATCGCTTTCCCTATTATTATAATCATAATCTTTTCCGTAGGCTTCCCGATAAAGTTCGGCCCTGTTTCCGAGATTCGTCGTGCTTAATACGTTTTCAACTTTCTCATTAATCTTCTTATAAAGTTTACATTTAGATCCTTTATTGTAAGAATTTGCTAAGTTCTCTCGTATTTTATCTATCATATCATTTTTAAATTTATCTACTATATTTCTTGCTTTAAGATTGTCGATCTTTAACACGTAGACGCCGGGCGTTGCGGTGAACATGAAGTAGCCATCTGTAGGCATATCTACAGTGCGGATTATGGGTATGAGATCTACGGTCTTTGCGAGGTCCCCTAAGAAGAGCTGTCCGACAGCTGAAATAAAGCCCGTGATGGCGGCGAATATGGCTTCTGATGTGCTTGGCTTGCTCTCGAAGTTTTGGCCAGATATATCTCTTATCTCTCTGCTGTAACAAGCTATGCGGTTCGACACGTAGTAGACCTTGAAACCTCCGAGACCCCCAGCAAGCACAGGCTCTGAAACTATTTTGCCTTCTATCGTAACCTGCTTCTGCAATGCTCCCATGATGCCGTTAGCCAGAATGTAGCCAAGATTAACCACCGGTATAGTAGAAACCACAGAATTGATGCCTTTTTTAGCTATCTCTCCGAGGTACTTTCCGACGCATCTCCCAGCCTCAGAGCCGATTTTCCCAGCTAAAGAGTTCCCAAAGTTTTCAAGAGTGTTTCGTATCATTTTACAACTGTTATCATTATCACAATTTGGCAGAAGAGAGGACTTGATATCATTCACCACACCTAAACAATTATTAATTGCACCATCTATGTCTTCCAGCATCCGCTTGTAGCTGTTTTTTAGCCACGATTCCAAAGAGCTTGATTGTTGTAAAATGGAGTCTATCATTTGTTTTTTAACATTTTCACAATCGCAGTTATCATCGCTACAAGTAGTTTCATAATTTTTATTAAATAAATCAATAATATTTATATATCCTTTAATAGAATTTTTATAGTATGTGATTTTGGGTCTAATAATATAATCATAATAATAATTGTCTATTTCAGTATTGAAATCGTTTATGATATTATTGATGTCGCTTTTACCTGCAAAAACGCGTTCAAGATCTTGTGATGTAAGTTTTGGTAGGGTTGCGCGTATCTCTTCGGCGAGTTCGTCAGTAAAGCTTTCATATATTTCGTCTTTTTGTACAACTGATGAAGATAATTTACACATCGTTATGGTTTG
Organism: Pyrobaculum sp.; assembly: GCA_009903905.1. Next base: position 7,729 of record WYEI01000032.1, read on the forward strand.
TGTTTGGTCGTTAACTTTTATTTCCACCGTGTATTTGGACGCCGTTACGGTGACTGAGAACTCTAGGACGGTTTTTCCGTCGACTTGGCCCGTAAATGTGATGGTGTCTCCGCTTTGTGAAGTTTGAAGTTTGAAACTGTTTATTTTATTTTCTAGTTTTGGCTTATTAGAGCTTTCCCATGTCTGATATTTTGCATAAAGTATCTCCATTATCGAGTTTGTGTAAAGTGCGGCTCCACTTTGTTTATTGCCGCTGTTTAGTAAGTTGGCGGATGCCTCTATGGCGTAGTCTATTAGGGTTTGGGTGTGTACGAACATTATGAAGATGAGTCTGACTCTGAAGGTTTCGTAGGGGTAGAAGACACTTCTTATGCTCAGGAGTTTCTCGATGGCTTCGCTAACTCTCTGGGTGAAGCTCTTTCTGGTGTCAATCAGCGCGCTTATGGCTTCACTGATGGCTTGGTCGGGGTCTACTTCGGGGCTGTAGGGTATGGCTATTACGATTAGTTTTATGTTGCCGTAGTCTTTGTAGGCGGCGGCGGGTAGCGGTACTGTGATTGGCTCGAGGATCGTTCTTTGTTTGACGAGGCTGTAGGATATGTCGTCGATTGTGGTTTTTATTGTGTCGGGGAGGTTGATTATCTGGGTGGCGAGTCCTGGCTGTGTTGCTTGTGCCGCGGCGAGTGCGGCCAGCGCGATTATGAGTAGGTAGGTGCGCATGTTGAATTTCGGTGGTATTTATAAATGTGAAGGCGCGAACATGTTTTAAATGGGTTGTAGTTTGGGTTATGAAGTTGTTGTTGGTGGTTTTGTTGTTTGGCGTGGTTGTGTTTGCGGCGAGCGCGGGTGGGGCTGGCTCCAACGCGACGGATGTGGAGAAGCTGAGGCAACAACTGGACAAAATAGAGGGGGAGGTTGCTGAGCTGAGGGAGGTTTTGCAGAGTCTGCGTGGTGAGCTGGATCGGCTAAAGGAGCTTCTGGGTGGAAATTGGACGGAGGTTCAGCGCGTGAGGGGTGAAGTTGATGGGCTAGGAAATGCCAGCAGGGTTCTGAGAGCTAGGATTGATGAGCTTGAGCGGCTTGTTGATTCTCTGTATTTGCGGGTGAGTGTGTTGAATAGTAGTTTGGTGGTGGTGAGGGGGCAGTTGGGGCGGAATTGGTCGGAGGTTGAGATGCTTAGGGGGAAGGTTAGCAGTGTAGAGAGGGTGTTGAATGTCAGTTTGGACGCGGTGAGGGGGGAGCTGAGTGTGTTGAGGGGGTGGCTTGTTGGTAATGTTTCTGTGTTGAGGGGTAAGGCTGACTTTTCTGAGCTGGTGCGGGTTGGTGGTGAGTTGGGGTTTTTGCGGTTGTTGGTGGTGGGGTTGGGGGCTGTGGCTGGGGTGGCTGTTGTGGTGGCTGTGTTGGCTTGGCGTAGGGCGGGGAGGGGCTCGGCGGGGGGTGTGGAGGTGTGTGGTTGATATGGCGCGTGGTGGGCTTTTGTTTGAGGGGGGTTTGTTGGGTGGGAGGTATGTGGTGCGGAGGAGGCTGGGGGAGGGGGGGATGGCTGTTGTGTGGCTTGTGGAGGATAAGTCTGGTAGGCCTTACGCGGTGAAGGAGCCTGTGATTAGGGGTGTTGAGGAGCGGGAGGCTTTGCGTAACGTGAGGTTTGTGGAGCATGAGGGGAGGATGCTTTCTATGATTTCTCATCCTAACGTCTGCGGCTTTTTCGGTAGCTACAGGGCGAAGTACGGCGGTTTGGATTCGGTGATTGTGGTGCTTGAGTACATGGATGGGGGTTCTTTGAGGGATGTGAAGGAGCCTCTTTCGCCGAAGGAGGTGAAAGATGTTTTGTTGCAGGTGTTGGGGGGCTTGGCGGCGGTCCACGGGGCGGGGGTTATACATAGGGACATTAAGCCGAGTAACCTCATGAGGAGGGGCGGCGCCGTGAAGCTGATCGACTTCGGGACGGCGGTCTTGCGTTTTCAGTCTGCTAGGGAGGTTGTTGTGTCGCCGGGGGGGTACACCGCGCCTGAGCAGCTTCGGGGTCTTAACTTGTTTCAGAACGACGTGTGGTCTGTGGGCGCCACGGCGCTCTTCCTCGCCACCAAGAGGCATCCCTGTCAGTTCATGAGGGGTTACGACTGCTCGGCGTCGAGGGCGCCGGAGGGGGTTGAGCTGAAGTTGCCTGACTTGGGGGACGACTTGTTGAATAAATTCGTGGCGAAGGCGCTGGCCCCCGACTACTCGCAGCGCTTCGCCGACGCGGGGGAGGCCTTGGCGTTTTTGACGGGCGAGGCTGTGGTGCGGAGGGGCCTCACCCTCATGGTTAAGGCGAGGGCTGTGTCTGTGCCGGGGGGTACTCTTTACATCGGCCGTACTGACGAGGAGGAGATGGACTTGAAGATGGAGGGGGAGCTTCTGTACATATATGACCCCGACAAGTATATATCTAGGCGGCATCTGGAGCTGGCGGAGATACAGGGGAGGTGGTACATTAGGGATTTGGGCAGTACGAACAAGACGGCTGTGTACCGGGACGGCAGGTGGCATCTTGTGTGGCGTGGGAGGGGGGCTACGTCGCGGTGGTTTGAGCTGAGAGACGGCGACGTCATTGCGCTGGGGTACGACGAGGAGAAAGGCCCCTATATCCTAATCACAGTGAGGCTGTGATTAGGGCGGCGCTCTACGCGCTTGAGCGCTTCTGGGTTGGGGAGTTGCCGCGGGAGGCTGTGGGGGGTGTTGACTGCGGGAGGTTGCTGGAGCTGGGGCCGGCGCGGCGGGGGTGGGGGTGCAGGGGGGCTAGGGCGGTGGGCGGCGTATTTAGCCACAGGGGTCCGCGGAGTAACAACGAAGACGCTGGGCTTGTGGCGATCGCGCCGGGGCATTTTGCCGCTGTGGCTGTGGCCGACGGGGTTGGGGGACTTAGGGCCGGGGAGGTGGCGAGCTTCAGAGCGGTGTGCACCGTGTTGAGGGGCCTCGCTGAGGTTGCTGGGAGGTTGGGCGTCTTTTCTAGGGAGTGGTTCGTGGATCTCTTCAACAAGGCGCATGAGGAGGTTGCAAGGTGGGCGGGGGGCGGCGCCACGACTCTGGCATTGGCCGTGTATGAGCTGAATGAGCACGTTCTCCACGTGGCCTCTGTGGGCGACAGCGTCGTGTATATGTCGCCCGATGTGTGGAGCGGGGGGTGTGGATCCGCCGTGGGGTATAGGTTGGTTGCGCCTGATCTAGACGAGTCGTGGGACGGCAAGAGCCGCTTTATAACGCAGGCGGTGGGCCACAAGACGTACCGGGAGCCGCATTACTACCGATATCCGCTGGGCGGGTGTGAGGACGCGGTTAAGGTGGTGTTTGCGGCTACCGACGGCGTGGACGACTTCATCGACAGGTCGCTCTACGGCGGGCTTGTGGGCAGGTTTAGGAGGTGCAAATCGGCGGAGGGGCTGGCTAAGATGCTGGTGTGCTCCGCCTTGAAGCGGGGAGGCAAGGACAACGCGACTGCCGCGGTGTTGGCTATTTTGCCTGTAGAAACCTGAGGCTCAGCACCTGGGCCACGGTTATGACGTCGCCGTGTTTGAGGGGCTGGGGGTTGAGCCCCTTTATGGGCCTTCCGTTGAGCCAGGTGCCGTTTTTGGACCCTACGTCCTGTATGTAGAACCGCCCTCCCTCCGCATATATGGCGAAGTGGTTGCGGCTGATGTACTTAGCCACGTCTTCAGGTACTCCGAGCTTTATGAAGAACTCTCGGCCGAAGACTGCTTGCGGTGTGTTTATCTGCACCACGTAGTTGTTCGGTAGCTGGAGACGGTATGTAAATGGCGTGTGGGGTCTCGGCAGTAGTTTGGCGCGGTGGTACCACAAGATGTAGGCCGCAACCGCGGCGGCGGCCGCCGCGACTAGGTAGGGTTGCCAGAGTATGGGGGTGGCGACGGTGATTGAGTAGACGTATGGTTGGCCGCTGAATGTTATGTAAATTCTGTATGTCCCCTCGGCCGTGTTGGGGTGGAGTTGCCAGAGGAGTTGCGGGCCGGGGGTTTTTACGTCTATTGTTCTCTCAAGTACTACGGCCCCCGTGGCCGTATCTATTATCTTGATCTGCGCCGTGCCGGGTTCTGGAAAGTAGATATACACGGCGTCGCCGGGGGCGAAGCTTGTCCTTACCGTGCCGAACTGATCTGTTACTACGGGGGCGGCCGCGGCGGAAATCGCAAAAATCAATAGAAGTAGATACCTCATAAAAGTTTATATTGGTGAAATTTATAAATTTTTATGCTTAATGTTGATGTCTCAGCTAGCCGCGACGGGGAGTATGTAGACGTAGAGGTGAGGCTTTCGGCGCCTATCGCGGGGGTTCCCGGCCCGCGCATCCCCATGGCGTTTATACTGCTTATCGACAGCTCTAAGTCCATGGGGGAGTTCGACAAGTTGGCGCAAGCCGCCGACATCGCCAAGAGGCTTATTGAAAACATGGGCGCCGACGACGTAGTCGCGGTCTATACGTTTGACGAGAAGGTCAAGGCCGTCATCCCGCTCATGCCTGCTGAGAGGGCGAGGGAGAAGATGGGTAAGCTCGACAGGATCAAGGCGGGGACGTATACCCTTCTGTATCAAGCCTTGGTGAAGGCTATTGAAGAGCTGAGGTTTGGGCCTAAGTCTCTCTTCGGCAGGCGGGAGTCTCTTGAGAACTACGTGAAGCGCATCGTCGTGATTACAGACGGGGAGCCTTGGCCCTATTACACGGAGGAGCATTGGTACGAGGCGTTGGGGAAGACCGCGGCTTCTTATAAGATCTCCATTACTGCGATTGGTGTGGGGTATGACTACAACGAGAAGATTTTGTATAAACTCGCGTCGGCCTCCGGGGGCGCTTGGTATCACGCGTCTAAGCTGAGCGACGTCTCTGAGATTTTGCTTAGGGAACTGAAGAGGGCTAGGGGCGTGGTGGCTAGGAGACCTGTGGTAAAGATGGAGACAGATGCCGACGTGGTGGAGACTAGAAAGCTGGGCCGCACCGTGACGTCGCTAGGCGCTGTGCGGGAGGTTGAGCTTGAGGACATCTCCGCGGGGGATGTCGTCAGTGTGGTGTTTAGGCTTAAACCACGGGGCCCTCTCAGCGCCGAGGTGGTGGTCGTCACCGAGGAGGGGGAGGTCAGGAGGCAGGTTTCTGAGGAGAGAGTGGCGGCGGATAGAACCGCCACTTTGGCTTTTCAGCTTGCCGGCGAGTTGCAGAAGGCGGTGGAGGGCGGCGTGATCCAGGTGGAGGTGCTTCAAGCCGTTTCTGAGGAGGAGGGCGTGCCGGATCTCTACAGAGAGAAGGCGAAGAGGGTTTTGGAGAAGTTGCAGGCTGGGGAGTCCAAGGAGCTGGCCCACGAGGCGACGACGATGACCTACCCTCTGGCCGCCGAGGCGGGGCCGGCGCCGCCGCTACAGACGACGGGTGGGGCGCAGGAGGGGACTAGCACCGCGGAGGTGGGCCCCGCCCCGCTGGCCGCGGTTCGGGAGTGCGAGATTTTGTGTATAGAGACTGGGAAATCTATGCGTGTTTCTCTTCCAGCTGTTCTGGGGAGGGGGGAGCTGGCGTCTATACTGCCGGCCGACAAAGTGGGCTACATATCTCGGAAACATCTGGAAATCTTCGTAAAAGACGGAGAAGTGTATATTAAAGACGCTGGGAGCAGAAACGGAGTTTTTATCGGAGGCGAGCGCGTGGCAGAGGCTAAGATAGGCCCGGACGTTGACGTGGTTTTGGCAAAGGTGGCAACTCTTAAAATTAAGTGTAGTGAATAAAACGTGGTCAACGCGGAGGATATGGCTACTGAAACTCTGAGGCGGCCTGCTCCTGTGGTGCTGAGACCTATTCCGCCTGTGGAGGGGACAGAGACCAGACGTATAAAGGAGATTCCTAAGCCGCGGTATGTTCTTGTAGATAAAAGCGGCCGTTATATGTTTTGGACTGATGGATACGCCGAGTACGGCCGGCAGGATTTCTTAGACCTTGACGTAGCTGAGTACATCTCTAGACAGCATTTCGCCCTCAAATACGACGGAGGCACCCTCTATATTGCCGACCTGGGGAGTAGAAACGGCACAAAGGTCAACGGGATCGATATCAGGGGTAAGGGCTGGGTACCGCTGAAGCCCGGCGACGTGGTGGAGGTGGCCAACGTCGTTACGCTCACGCTAACCGAGATCGCCGACGAATAACTAAGAGAAGTTTTTTATATCCATCCAAAATTAACATATGCGATACGCTGTAGCCCTACTGATTGTACTTGTGGCTACGTATGTTTCGGCATTTACGCCATTTACGACGGCGGTGCCTACTCCCAGCGGCAGTTTTGGCGATTTTCCTGTGTGGGTGATCGACTCTTCGTACATTGAAAGGAAGGAGCTTTACCTCGGCGAGAGCTTCTACCTCGTTTTTGATCTGAGGAAGTTTAGCGGTCGCCTATATGTGGAAATTAGGGAAGGGGCTAGCTTAATTGCCGCCGGCACCGTAGATGGGGGTTATGTATATGGATACCGTATGACGATTGTTGAGCCGATTTACGAGGGGAAGCTGTATACGTACAAAGTAACTGTGTGGGACGCGAACACTAAGGTGCTTCTGGGCTCGGCGTCAGCCAGCTATGTGGAGAAGTACTGCCCCGATATGCAGATTTCGGACGTGTCGTGGGACAGCTTCGTCTACGGGAGGTCTGCGACTGTTAGGGTGGCGGTGAGGAATTTGGGCGAGCGGGGCTGGACGTACACGGTGGAGGCGTGGACCGAGGGGGGCTCGGCGGGGCGGGGGTCCGCCTCTGTGTCGGTGCCTGCTGGGGGTAGCGCGACTGCTTCTCTCAGCCTGCCTGTTACCAGCTTCAAGTCGTCCAGCGATACGCTGGTGGTGAGGGTGTCCTGCGCGGGGGGCAGGAAGTACGTGGATAAGAGGTATTCCGTATCTGTGACTCCTCCGAGGCCGGGGCCCTTCGAGTTTTCTGCGTCTCCGGTGGAGGCGAGGCTGGGGCAGGAGGTCGTCTTCTCGGTGGGTTTGAAGAATCTGGGTTACGACGCCGAGCTGGTGTCTTTGACGCTTTCTGAGGGGCGGTACTCGGCTGATCTGCCGGGGAGGGTGTCTGCGGGGTCTTCTGCGTCTGTGCAGGTGAGGTTTACGCCGACTAGGGCTGGGGAGTACTCCGTGACTTTGAGGCTGAGGTATAGGTCGCCGGTGACGGGGGAGGTGTATGAGGACTCGGCGTCTCTGTCTGTTAGGGTCTACGTGCGGCTGTCTGTGAGCGTCTGGGACCACATGGGGCGGCCTGTGTCTGTCACGCCTACTATAGACGGGAAGCAGACGTCGGAGCTGTGGGTGCTCCCGGGCCGACACGAGGTGTCAGTCCCCGCCGAGGTGTCTGTGTCTTCCAGTGAGAAGCTGGTCTTCTCCAGGTGGTCTACTGGGCAGAACACGGCGTCCGCCGCCATAGACGTAGACGGCAACGTGGAGGTAAAGGCGGTGTACAACCGGATGTATAAAATCACGCTTGACCTTAGGCCGGCTCTGCCCTACGGCGAGGAGTGGGCAAGGGAGGGTGACCGCTATAGTAAGGACGTGCCTAGGTACGTCCCCATGGACGAGAGGTCGCGGTGGGTTCTGGCCGGCCTCTATGTGGACGGTCGGCAGGCCTCCTCCTTGTCTTTCACAGTGTCAGGGCCCGCGTCTGTGAGCGCCTCCTGGGCCAAGGAGTATAAGGTCGTTGTGGACTGCGGCCAGGTGGCGTGTCTGGGGCGGGACAGTCGGCTGGAGCAGTGGGTTAGGGAGGGCGACAAGTTCTCTGTCGACCTCGCGCCGTATGTAGATGTGGGCCCGCGGGAGCGGTGGCGTCTGGAGGGGCAACAGAGGGTGGAGCTCACCGTGGAGAGGCCGGCCACAATCACGCCGAGGTATGTGAAGCAATACCTAATAAACTTCGGCTTCAAGGTCAAGACGGCGGCCGGGGCCGAGTCTGCCACAGTTCAGCGGAGCGAGTGGAGAGACGCGGGGGCTTCCGTGACTGTTGTGCCGGAGGCGTTGAAGCCTCAGGAGGCGCCTGGCGTCTCCTACCGCCTTGCGTTGATAGAGGTCGACGGCCAGCCGGGCTCGTCCACCTTCACAGTCTCCAGGCCCCACGACGTGTATATGGTGTGGGATAAGTACTTCTACGTCAAGGTGACATCGCCCGTGGGCTCGGCGAGCGGTTCCGGGTGGTACCTCGCCGGCTCCACGGCCAAGGTAGAGCTTGATAGGACTGTCAGCGGCTTCCTCGTCGAGGACGTCTTCAGGAAGTGGGTAGACGACAGAGGCATGGAGTACAGAAACGCCACAGTGATCCTCACCGTGGACCGGCCCATCGTGATGTACGCCGTCTGGGACAAGGACTACGCCAAGGCCCTCGCCCTGGCGGGCGGACTCTCCGCCTCCGGCATAGTGGCGTGGAGGCGCAAGGAGATCATAGACACCATCTCCACCCTCACCAGAAGGCTCGGCACCAAGAGCAAAAAGATAGACCTAGAGCCGATACAAGAAGGCGAGACGAAGGTCTGGGCAAAGGAGGAAACAAAAGAGAAGGAAGAGGACAAAAGAGTGAGATAAAAAACCTACGCCTTTTTTCACCCCCGAAGACCTCTAAGGATAAAATATATTCCGCTAGTTAAGTTGGGCCCAACTTCCAGAGGTTTAAGCAGAGGTACGAGGACAGGTACGGCATGGACCCCGTTTCATATGGCCGCTACGGTTGCGAAGATGCTCATGCAGATTGACTGTAGTATGGTTACAGACGACCCCAAGAGGGTGAGGGCAACGCTGGGATCGCTCGTGCCCCAACTACATCGTATGGGGCGTGGCGCTAGAGGGCAACACACCTAAATTAGACTCAGCCAGCTACGGCATAGAAACTTTAAATAAGCTGTGCGAAATACCTCGTCCGCGGTCTCTGGGGTGTCTTTGACCACGTCGTTAAAGTTGCTTGTGGATCTTCGACACAGCCGCACAGCAGAGGAGCCAAGCCAACATAGTCACGGCTTTAGTGGCCATGTACTTAGCTGGAAGTCTCACCAACCCATGCTTCACACCGACGCACTTTTCGTTCGACACAGACGAAATGTCGGCGCCGCCCTGGCTAATAGAGCCGCGCGTCTCTACGCCTAGAAGGCGGCTCTGCGTAATTCACACCCTGCTGGACTCCGCCGGATAGCTACCGGCGGCTTTTGACCAGCTCTATCAACAACTTCTGCATCTCCAAGAGGGTCGTCTGCATGGCATCTATCCTCTTGTTTGTTTCGTCTATTCTCCTATTCGTCTCAGCTATCTGCGCAGTTAGGCTTTTCGTCAAGTCGTCTATTCTCCTATTAGTATCGTCGATTCTTTTGCTCATCTCATCTATTCTTTTGTTCGTCTCGTCGATCCTCTTATTTGTTTCGTCTATTCTGCTGTCTAGCCTGGCGATGTCAGCACGTATCTCTCTCAAGTCGCTTACGATTGTGCCGAGGTAGAGCACCAAGATGTCCTCAGTAGCCAGCTTCTTACCCTCCTTTTTTATCCAGCACATGTTCCACTGCCATCTTCAACGCGTCGTATGCGATGCTAGAAACATCAGCCACAAAAGCCATGCCGCATCTCTATAAAAACATTACGCATAACAGCGTTTGTGAGGTCCTAGTTCCTCCCTCCAGCTCTAAACCACCTGATGCGGCATCCGTCGGAGCACGCGCCAAGATCCCCTTCACCTACTTCAGCGCCTTTTCCAGCTCGTTGGTCCACTTGACGCTTCCTCTACCTCTACGCGTCCCGCCACCTCTGCGGCGAGTCGCCACCTCCCTACTCCTGGACTTCGACAGCACCATGTCTGGGCCCGGGCCGCGGCGCTGGTAGTCGTGGATGTCAGTATGGGAGGTCCACGCCGCGACAGCCTCATGACCCACCTTCTCAAGCAGAAGCGAAAGAACAAGCATCCAAGACGTGGGACCCCTCGGCTGTAGACTCAAGCCGCCTCAGCTCCTCTTTACTTTAGCCAAGACCTTCAGCATGTCCAGCTCAAGTCAGAGGAGGGTTGCCCGTAGCGTCTCCACGTCTGAAACGCCTTGTAGTCGGCGTTGCGGGTCCTCCGAGAGGCGGATGGCGAGGTGAGTCTCTGCAAGCGTCTCAAGAGACTACCTCGACATAGACGAGAGACGAGATCTTGGTAACTCTCCGCCGTGAAAATGGGTCTAAACTTTGTCTCTAGCGTAGCTCCCAGTTCTTCTGCGTAAGCAGTATGTCGAGAGATTTTTTCTCAAGCGGCCCGAGGGCTTCTCTCAACGCCTTGCAACCGGCGGCGTCGCTTTCTTTACATTTACTATATCTTGCCAGGGCCTTTTCTGCCAACTCCTTGTTTACATTTTCGCTTCTTCTTGCGAGAGCCCTCAGCACTGCTATCGTCTCTGTGACGCATTGTATGTCGGGTCCCTGGGCTTTTTCTACTGTGCCGTCGCGTTTATGAGACACTAGATACACCGTACAGCTTTCGTGGTCGTATGACATCTCCACCTTCTCAGTCTGGTGGTTGGACACAGCTCTCATTCTGCCTAACAGGGCCTCCTCCACATTGGCGACGTATCGGAGCAGCTTCATACCCAGCTTCAACGACTTCTTGTCAAGCCTCCCTAAGAGTTTATACGCCACTTTCTTCACGTCTAGTATCTCCTCAAAAGTTAACTGGGTGGGGTCTTTTTCAAGTATCTCGTCTACTCTGTCGAGATCCTCCATAGTTAAAGGTCCGGTGGCGGCTACGTTTCTCAAAGCGCGGGCCTCGACGTCTGTGATCAACCCCTTGGAGACGAGTAGAGAGGTCAAAAATTCTATCAACACGTAATCCCGTTCTCTCTTCCTTACCAACTCCGCGTAGAGCGGAATTAGGTAGAATTCAAGCGACTTAATGAGTCTATACGTGACGAAACCCAACACCGCCACGGCGGCCGTGAGTATAGAAAACAGAATCAGCGTCGTATCCATCGAGAATTAAAGATCAATGTACTATATAAATCTTGTAGACTTCTATTAAGAGCATCGATCACAACGCCCGTAGCCGGCTCCGCAGATGCGCCTGGCGGCTCAATGGAATCTGTACGCCTTTGCCGTACGGCGGGTTGCCCACCGCTTTGGAAGTGATTTAAATATAGTTGGGAATGGACTTATCATGAGTTGGAATTTAGTTGTCGCCACGGGTTGGCGTCTGGAGCGGCTGTGTATGGAGGAGTTGTACCGCATAGGCGACATAGTGGGGCGGAAGATAGAAGAGGTCTGGTTTACCGGCTTCGACGGCCTCCTCACGGCGAAGGTGGAGGGCAACCCCGTGGAGTTTGTAAAGATGCTCATAGACGTCGTCAACAGCGGCTACTACATCCCAAGGTTTGTGCTCAGAGCCACGCCTATAATGGCCGTGGTTAAGACTGACCTCGACGAGATACAGCGGGTAGTCGGCGAGCTTGCGGGGCGCCTCATAGCCCCGGAGGAGACGTTTAAGATAGAGCTGAAGAAACGCGGCGTGAAGTTCGACAGGGTGTCCGTCATCGAATACGTGGCGAAGGCCGTCAACAGGAAGGTGGACTTGACGAAGCCCGACAAGGTGGTGTGGATCGAGATGTTCCCCAGCAGAACCGGCGTGTCGGTGATACGGGAGTCTGAAAACTTCTCTCTCATGCGGGCGCGCTCCGCCAGATGAAAGAGGAGTACGTCCAGGTGGGTGGGAGGAGGGTGAGGTATTTAACAGGAGGCGCCGGGAGGCCTCTAGTTCTCCTCCACGGATGGTCTTTCAACGCAGACACGTGGGTGGAGAGCGGAATATTCGACGCCTTTGCGGAGCGCTACGCCGTATACGCGATCGACATGCCCTACGGCCTACGGACGAAAAGCGAGCGGTTCCGCGCCCCCCGGCCGGAGTACGCCAAATACCTACGGCAACTGCTCGACGCGTTGGGTCTCGCAGATCCGCCTCTCGTGGGGCCGAGCGCCTCTGGCGAAGTAGTTCTCTGGTATTTGGCGTATAGACTCCCCACTAGAGCCGCTGTGGTGGTAGGCCCCGTGGGGCTTACGGCTGAGCTACTGAAGGCTCTTGAGGGCGTGGAGACCCCGGTCTTGGCCTTGTGGGGCGAGCTCGACGACGTGTCTCCGCCGGCAAACGCCCAGTTGCTACGCGGCAGAAACGTAAAGATTGTAATACTGCAGGGGGCGCGGCACGCCGCCTATTTAGACAAGCCGAGAGAGTTCGTAGAGGTTGTGTCGAAGTTTTTAGAGTCTGTCTATTGACCTAATCGCCTCGGCCAGCCTCGCCGCCTGTTTCGTCTCCTGGGGGTTGTGGGTACGTATGACGTTGGCGCCGTTGAGCACCGCTATGGCCTCGGCCGCCACAGACGCCGGCAGGACCTCCTCAGGTCTTTCGACGCCCGTTACTTTCCTTAAGAACGACTTCCGGGACACTCCGACTAGTATAGGCTTGCCGAGCGCCTTCAGCCTCTGGAGATTTGTAAGTATGTGGAGGTCCCACTTCCACCAGGGCCAGTTCTCGTCGCCGTGTCTATACTCGCCCCGTACTACATACGGCTCGTCTCTCGGTGGCAGAAGCGGGAAGCCTATGCCGGGGTCTATTACTATTTTATTCGGCTCCACTCCGCATTTTTCGAAGTGGTCTATAGACTCCTTCAAGGCGTTCATGACGCGGTCTATGGGCTGTAGCCCTCTGTTGGGCTCTTTTTCTCTGGCCATGAGGACCACCGAGGCGCCGTGGTCGGCCACTATGCGGCACATCTCTGGGTATAGCTTGCCGCCGGTTACGTCGTTTATCACAGAGGCCCCGATCTTAAGAGCGTATTCGGCCACCCGAGGCCGGTAGGTATCTACGCTTACGGGCACTTTTACGTTTCTTACTATCTCGGGGAGGACTGCCCTTATTCTTTCCAGCTCCTTCTCAGGCGGGATCCACGTCTCGAGGTATGGCGCGGTGGACATGGCGCCTACGTCTAAGATGTCTGCGTGTTTCTCCAGCTCCAAGGCTCTCTCCACTGCGTCGCCCACAGCCACCGAGGCCTTGTAGAAGGACTCCGGCGAGAGGTTTAACACCGCCATTATCCTCGTGGGGTAGCCGTCGCCGACGTCGACCCAGCCCAGCTTAGCCACATTTTTTTGCATGAACTTTTTTATTCCTGTTGTAAATAAGGTTAATGCAAAAAGTCATTCGAAGCAAGACGTACATCTTTGAAGGCGAACTACCAGAGGAGGTCGCTACACTGCTGGAGAAGTGGGGGAATCTGGTTAAGAAGGGCGAGATTGTTGCGTACACCGTGGAGTCCGGAGAGATACGCATCCGCAAAGTGGCCGAGGGACCTACATACACCGTGAAGAGGATCTATATAGAGCCCGGCTGTGGCTGTCTTCTTGAGCTCGACGAGAGACGAGACTTCGAGGAGAATATAGTCGCCTACTCAATATACCGCAAGAGACTGTGCGCGCAACATCAAGCTTAAAACTAGATTCGCCCCCTCCTTCGTGGTTAAGGTCTACGTAGAGACGTACGGCTGTTGGCTGGCTAAGGCAGATGCAGAGGTGATTAGACAAAGGCTAGGGCTCGAGAAGGTCTCCAATCTCGACGAGGCTGATCTAACGCTAGTTTATACATGCGCCGTGAGAGAAGACGGGGAGGTGAGACAACTTGCAAGAATCAGGGAGCTGGCGGCGTCTGGCAAGAGTCTTGTGGTGGCCGGGTGCCTCGCCAGGCTTAGGCCGTATACCATAAGGTCTCTGGCGCCCGGCGCCAAGCTTCTGTACCCCGCCGAGGTGGAGGGGGGGCAGGAAAGAGAGATGCGCATCCTGCCGCGGCACGAGGACGGCCTCATCTACGTCGTGCCTCTCCAAGTGGGGTGTCTCGGCAACTGCACCTTCTGCGCCACAAAGTACACAAGAGGCGGCGCTGGCTATGTAAAAAGCGCGGCGCCAGACGACGTGGTCCGCCACGTCAAGGAAGCTGTGGCTAGAGGCGCAAAGGAGATATACCTCACGGGCCAGGACGTCATCACCTACGGCTTCGACATGAGGTGGAGACGCGGCTGGACTCTGCCCGACCTCCTGGAGAGGATTCTGCGCGAGGTGGACGGCGAGTATCGGGTGAGGATAGGCATGTCTGAGCCTTGGGTCTTTGAGAAATTTGCAGACCAGTTACTGGACGTGATTAAACGCGACAAAAGGGTCTATAGGTACTTCCACCTCCCGGTGCAGTCCGGCAGCGACCGCGTGTTAAGGGCAATGGGCAGGAGGTACACCGCAGACGAATACCGCTCTCTCGTGCGCAAAATCAGGAGGGAACTCGGCGAGCCCGTCTTCATAGCGACCGACATCATCGTCGGCTTTCCTGGCGAGGACGAGGAGGACTTCGCCGAAACCGTAAAACTAGTGCAGGAGCTTCAGTTCGACAAGGTGCACGTGGCGCGGTTCAGCCCAAGGCCATTCACAGAAGCCGCCGTGATGCCTCGGCAAGTCCCAGACGCAGAGAAGAAGCGGAGGAGCAAGATCTTGTCTCAAATGGCTCTGAAAATTGCCCACCTGAGAAACGGCCTCCGCGTTGGGCAGAGAGACGTCTTGCTAATCGACGAGGTCGACCACGGCTTGGTGGTGGGGCGGGCTAGCGACTATAGACAAGTGGTCGTTAAGAGAGGCGCTGGCGACGGGCTGATAGGCGCCTTTGTGGAGGCGACGCTTGTGGCCGCGGGCCCCGTGTACCTATACGGCGAAATTACAATAGAGCCTGTTCCCAGGGGAATTTCTTGGCGGCCTTCTGGCTCCGTAGCTCGTCAAGCTTCTTAAGCAACGACTGAACCTCCGCTTCGGTTATTTTTCTGAAAAGCGGCTTGACTTCTCTCAGCGGAGTGCCTGGGCTGGGCGGTCTAAGCGCCTCCTCCCACTTGAGCTCCGAGGTCTCGCCCATCATCTTCCACAGCTGATACGCGGTATCTGGCACCACCGGAGCGAGACCGACTGCCAACATTTTTAGAGACCAATAGGCGCGGTGTAGAACTGCATACGCCACCTCGACGTCTGTCTTCACGAGCTCCCAGGGGGCCCGTGCGTTTAGGTAGCGGTTGCCTTCTCTGGCTATCTCCACCACGGTGTGGAGGGCGTCTTTAAGCTCCACCGCGTCGTAGTGCTTCTCAGCTTTTTTGAAGAGCTCCGCGGCCTTTGCTATGAAGTCTTCGTCTTCTGATGCCGCGCGGCCCGGCGGCGGCACAACACCGCCTATTCGGTTCTTTATGAAGGTGAGGACCCTGTTGACGTAGTTCCCAACGTCGTCGTTCATCACCTTGTTTATTATCTCAAGCGCCGTGGCCCAGGTGAAGCTGGTGTCTCTCTTCTCTGGACGTATATACACAAGGACAAATCTCCAGTAGTCGGCTGGGAGGAGTTGAAGCGCCTCGTCTATCCATATGCCCCACCTCCTGCTTTTTGAGAACTTATCCCCCTCGTACAGCAGATACTCCGTGGAGGCCGTGGAGGTCGGCATGGCGTATCCGCCTCCGTTCGCCAGAAGCAACGCCGGCAGTATTATGACGTGGAAAGGTATGTTGTCCTTGCCCACGAAGAAGATGATTTTCGTCTCCGGGTCCTTCCAGAAGCGTTCCCACTCTCCTTCTCTCCCCAGCCGTCTGAAGTGCTCTATGACGGCGGATATGTAGCCAAGGACGGCCTCAAACCAGACGTAGATGGTCTTCCCCTCGGCGCCTGGAAACGGCGCGGGGATGCCCCACCTGTTGTCTCTAGTGATGGCACGGGGCCGCAAGCCCTCCTTAAGCATCGCCAGCGACATCTCCTTGGCGTTCTGCGGCAGGTGTGGGTTTTCCTCTACGTACCTCCTTATCCTGTCCTCCAGCTTTCTGAGGTCTAGGTACCAGTGCCGCGTGGTTCTCCACTCCGGCTTGGAGCCGCAGATGGCGCACCGCGGCTCTATTAACTGCTTAGGGTCTAGAAGTCTTCCGCAGTTCTCGCATTGGTCGCCCCTAGCTCTTTCATATCCACAGTAGGGGCATCTGCCGATTATGAAGCGGTCGGGTAGGTATATCTTGTCCCTGGGGCAGTACGGCACCTCCTCCTCTTTGGTGAAGATGTACCCGTTTTCATAAATCTTGAGGAAGAAGTCCTGGGCGAACTTTATGTGGGTCTCCGAGTGGGTGT
>WYEI01000276.1 GCA_009903905.1 Pyrobaculum sp.
AGGAGGTGGAGGAAGATGTGTTTAGAAGGGAGTTCCCGCACCTCGCGGAGCTGTTTCGGTGGTACCGCTACGAGACAAACACGGTGGGGCGGATCGTGGCCTTCGCCGACAAGCTCGCCACGTTGATTAGGGCTTGTAGATACAGGCAGCTGGGCCACGCCACAGAAGACCTGATCAAGGGCTTGTATAAGAAGCTTACCGCCTACGACGAATTTATGCATATTCTCGAATACTTTGTGAGGAGGTATTGCCCAGAGTCGCCTCTCAGCTAGCCTGTTGCTTTACGCACCAACCCACATTTTCATCCCTCCCTCTCCTCCACTTTTCCTTCAACCTCCCACCGCCTTTTATCTCTCGAATTAACCCACACCCTATACCGCAGACAAACCCCCTTACGGCACTCCTCCTCCGTCAACACGCCCTTGTAGAGACAGCCGTCGTCGGTACACCACTCCCTTGGAGGAGGCTCGTACTCCACGTGCTGGAGGCTGCACAGTTTTTGCGGCAGTTCAAAAACAGAGGCTACAGTTTTGACTGTCTTAGCCGTCGTCGTCATATCCACCCCCTCTAGACAGTCAGCACCTTCTCTAAAGCCCCCTCTCGATTAGGTAGACGCCTTGCTTGTGTAGCCTCGCGAGTCCCTCCTCCACCAGCCTCATCATCAAGCTGTAAACAGCCACGCCACATGCGTCGCGGGTACGCACAGAGATTACGGCATCCCTCCCGCCCTCCAGCCGCCGCTGGACGTACAAAAGCAGAGCCGGCAGATACCGCTTTATCGTCAGCCCTCATACCCTCAACCTCTTTGCGGCGTTCCTTATGCTGGCTGTAGGAGCGCCAGCCGCCTCAGCCAGCCTCTTCAGCAACACCAGCTTCTTAAACGACGCCAGCCACAGCGTTGCCGCAGAAACCCACGGATTCTCACAAGCCTAAAAACGCCTGTTCCTCTCTAAAATCTCTACCGCAGACTTGACTACGGGCGCAGGCAGGTCAACTCTAGCCGCCAGCGTCTTCACATAGTCCTCGATTGAGAGCCTCCCGTCCAGCTCCACAGTCTCCACGCCGCCTTCCCCACCCTTCGCGCCTCGGCCTTACTACATTTGAGGAAGTCCTCCAGAAGCCTAAGCACGCCGGCCGCCTTCGCGGCGGTCCACACGACAGCCACAGCGGCGACTTCAGGCGGGAGGCTCCCCACCACGTCGAAAAACCTCTTCACTAAGGATTCAGCCTCCTCCACCGCGCGTTGAGGCAGTCAGGCGCACTTACGCGCCTAATCTCGCCGCCTCTTCTCGTGGCTGTGTGAGACTTCTCTGTGGAGCTTCGCAGGCTGTTGCACCTCTGCCGTCGTGTTGGTTGGTTGCGGCCATGTGTTTCTCCGGCTAGAACGCGCCGCCCCGAGCCAGCGTCTGGCGCTCTGCGCGGCGTGAGCGGCGGAGACGGCGCGGAACTACGCCGCGGGAAGAGTTATAAAAGCCAACTTCAGACGCCACATAGGCCAGATAGATCTACACTCGGCCGCCCGCGACGGCGACGTAGAATACGTAAAGATGCTACTAGAAAAAGGCGCAAACCCAAACGCCAGAGATAAAGATGGCCGCACTCGGTTGCACCTGGCGGCAGATGAGGGCCGTGTCGACGTCGTAAAGCTTCTTCTCGAATACGAAGCAGACCCAAACGCCCGAGGTGAATTCGGCCGCACGCCGCTACATGTGGCGGCTCAATGGGGCAATGCCGACATCGTGAGACTTCTTCTTAAATACGGGGCGGATCCGACGGTAAAGAACAAGGACGGAAATACTCCTCTTGACGTAGCCAGAAGAGAAGGTCGTCATGAGGTTGTTTCTCTCATTGAGAAGTGGCTAGAGGAAGAGACTAACCTGGCAACGGCTTCTCAAAGGCTGCCTCGCCTCGCCGGGTTGCCTCGGCTGTGCCCCAGCGAAGTTGCGAAGAAGGCACAAGTCTCACAACAGGTAGTGGATGAGGTCTTCAGAGCCCTGGCCGAGCGAGGCTAATTGCGTCAAGACAGAGAGAAGGTACGTAGTGACGCGGAGCTCTCCTTTCTGGTCTGCTGAACACGATAAAATATATAATATAGAGACATCTCTGACATTGCATGGAGACACGAAATGTGGAGATATGGGCGTTGAGAACGCTTAGAAGCGGCTTACTCTACCTCCTCGTCGGAATAATTATGTTTGTTATAGCCGCAGAGGCCGGATACCTCTTTAGCGTGTACCTCTTCGACGCTATGATAGAGCCCGCTGGAATTATGGGCGCATTGATCGTTTTCGGTCTTCTAATGATAGTTTCCCTTGTCATTTCTCTCTACGCCATCTTCGGCAAGATTCGGCCCGGCATCCGTCAACTCTCGCAGATAGACGGTGGGTTCCGCATATGTTACACAGGTACTACACTTATGATAGCGGGCCTTCTCATAGTAGTGTCTGGGCTCGTCGTAGCCGCAATTATTGGCGCCGTGGAGGAGAGACCGGTCATAGCCGCATTAGGCGGTTCTATGCTGGCCTTCGGTGTGATAATCATCGGCGGCATAATTAGCCTTATAGGCTATATATTGACCTTCATGCTGGGCGCATTTAGGCTACACAGCAGATATCAAAATTCCCTATATGTGGCGGCGGGTATTCTCTTCGTCGTTGACATACTCTTGACGTTCCTCGGGCTGGGCGGAGTCCTCACGACATTCGTCGGGTTGGGCAGAATCCTCGCGGCCGTGGGCTATGTCCTGATGTACATGGCCCTCGGCGACACGATAAACAAGCTAAGCACTGCAACCACAACCCCGGCGCAGGCCTGACGCCCACCGACGCTTAGCACTAGAACCAGCAACAACACCCCCCGTCCCCGTCCTCAGCAAACCGCGCCTATCAGCCCCATTAACGCCTCAACCTCTCTCCTCTTAACCTTAAGCTTCTCCTAGTGTTGTAGATAAGAATTGCGTCTTGCGAGGACCGGCGGACTGGGTGTTCCCGGGCTGGACGCTGTATATCGAATACGCAACGCAGAAGATCGCCGAGACATTTCCGTCATCGGAGGAGGAGAAGAGGCAACTCTTCCACTTCCGAGACACGCTGAAACAGCTTCTGCTGGGGACGCAGAGACAGGCAAGGAAGAAATTAACAATGCTGTACAAGGCCGTCGCCGAGGGCACATACGGGGTGGAGGGGGAGAGACTGTACGCGCCAGACGGGACGGGGATGTATGCAGAGATCCGCACGCCACGTGGTGAAGGTCATAGGCGGCGGGGCCGAGTTTGATGCGGGCAGAGGTGGCAAAAAGTTGTTGAGGATTAAAATAACGGCGGAGGTAGACGGCGTAAAGAGCGACTACACAATCACCTACGGCAGGTATGGAACTAACGCTGCCTTGGGCTTCGCCGTGACGAGGGCCGACGCCCCCGGCGGCAGGGAGGCAGATGCGGAGAGGTTCGCCGCTGTGCGAGGAGCCAAGGATACGCCGAAAGAGCGAGGGCGCTATAGAGCTCGTATGCGGCAGGGGGCATCTAGACGGCTTCAAGCGCTTCGCCGAGTTTGCAGACGCCATAGAGAAGTGGCTGGAGGAGACAAGCCGCCGATAATCCACCAGCGTGATGCAGACCTTTAAGAACCTATAAATATGGATGGAGGCTCTATCGTGATAGAGCTGGAGAAGAGAGACCCCTAGTGATATCGGCGGGGAATAAGTTGGCCGAGAGGTTTAAGGGGGTTAGAGACGGGCGCCGGGTTGACCTGGCCGATTTCGTGGTGGCGTTTATGCCCACGGGTTACATGCTCGCCGTGGCCAAAAACTTGGAGGGGGCCACAGGTCTGAGCCTATACGACTTGACGAACTTAGCCCTGAGCCTCTACGAGTTTCAATACAACGACCCTAGGTGCTCGATTTTTACGGTCTCCTGTCGGTAGGGAACTATGAAGGACTTGCCCAGGGGGTCCTCTACGACGAGGGTGAAGCCGCCTTCCTCAATCTTTCTGTATATGGTTGAAATGAATTTGTCCACCTTCTCGGCGGCTTCTGGCTCGAGTAGTTTGAGCCTCTCGGCGTAGTCAACTACCTTGTACATAAAGCCCTCCACGGTGGTGATGAAAGTATCGCCGTGAGTTCCCGGCTCTAACGAGAAGCCGAGGTCCGGCGAGTAGATGATGCCTGTTTTGCTCCTAATTAGGAAGGACTTGGCCACGTCTAGGCCGTCTTTCGCCGTGAATATGATGCGGGTGGGCCGCCCCACCTCTGCGTATTCTACGTCAAAAAGCCTGTAGCCGCAGGCGGAGCAGTACCCGCTCTGTATCAGCACGTTGCCGAAGAAGGGGGTTTCGTAGAGAAGCTCCACGTATCTGAAGGTCTTGGAGCCGCAGACCGGGCACGTCACCTCTCCGCTGAAGACTACGGTCACGGCGGGGGCGGGGCAATAATTTAAAAACATGTCGATATTGCCGCCCATGGACAAGTTCGACGTTGCCGTCGGCTTCGCCGTGCTTATCTTCATATCGCTGGTACTCAGCGGGCTCTGGTCCATCTTCGACCCAGCCAGGCCCTTCTGCAACACGCTTCTGGGCTTCGTCATACTGGGCGTCCTCGCGGGGGGTTCCCTCCTGCTTGCCAGGTGGTACAAGTCCCTTGAGACAATAGGCGCCGCGTTGACGGTGCTTTATCTCATCGTCATGTGGATAGTCTTCGCCAGCCCAGGCGTGTTGCAGTACTGCTAGTGAGCTCAAGCCAACCCCGGGTACCCGGGCTGTGAGCCGCCAGGTGGCGGCTGAAAGGAGGTACTGACAGTACATTAACTTTATAAATCTCGGACACGGCGTGCCTATGCCTACAAGAAGCGAAAAGAAGAAGAGGCGCGGAAAAAATTTCATAATAGCGCTGGCCGCTCTCATATTCGCCGAGGCGGGGTACATTCTGTGGGTTACAGGCCTTGGCCACATCATCTTAGGAAGTAGGGGCGCCGCATCTGTAGACTTCTCCGCTGTTCTGTCTGCCTCTGAGATGTATGTGCTTTCCAACGGTACTATGCCTAGTGGCAGACCTGAATATTACCGCAACGCCTACGTCTACGTAGTGGCTTACGCCCCCGGCATCCCTCTCCCACGCGCTGTTGTTAATCGCATGGTCTTAGATGCCGCTGAGAGACCTGTCTACGTGTTGCCAAGACTCCTGACAGGTAACTTCATCGATCGACGAGACTTTGTAAATGTGTTGCCTAACAACACCAAAAACCCCGTGGTGTTATTGATATATCCCAAGGATAAAAAAGACCTTGTAGAGGGATGGCTCCGGAGCTTAAACGACCTGACACAAAGCAACTACATCAAAATAGAGTTACGGGATGGGCGGCCGGTTAGCGTAGTGGCTGTCCCCTAGGGCTCCACAGAGGTGCAGTTCTCTGGGGCTCCGCCTCTTGCGATTATCTCGAGGGATTCTCTGTCAGATATTGAACAGTAGAACACGGGGGTTCCCAGAGCCGCTATGGCCAATCC
>WYEI01000079.1 GCA_009903905.1 Pyrobaculum sp.
AGCCATATTACGGCGGAACGTCGCCTCGTCCTCAAATACAGAAACCCAAAACACCCTTTTATAGTTGTGGTAGGTGTACCACGCGGCAAAGGTCGTCTTGCCGGCACCTGGAGGTCCATATACAAGAGAAACCCCCCGTAGCCTAAACACTACCACAACCCAGCATAATCACTCTTTTATAAGTTTTATGGACTGACTCGAATTATATATTTGTCATAGAATCGAATATTAGGCAGAAGACGAACCCAACAATCGGCGTGTAGACTAGACCCATCAGTATCATCAACGTCAGGAGGTCTATTCCGAGGGCCCCCACCTCTAAGGCGCCTAGGGGGCTGAAGGACAGAGCCACTATGTAAACCATGAGTGGGAGTAGCATCACAGCAACTACGAAGATTTCAAACATAAGCGAAAGCGACCTCACAAGCGACTGCGCCTTTACCTGCTTCGTCCTTAGGGCCCAGTCCAGCCTGGCCAGGAGGACTATGTCTATCCTCTGCGTAATCCTCGCCGCCTTTGTCAAGACCTCCACAGTCTCCCGGTAGGTGGGGCTCGGCGTCCTCTCTGCGCTGTTCTGCAGAGCCTCCTCCGGCGCGGCGCCCATGACGATCATCTCCCGCGTAGCCAGCGCCAGCTCTCTTGCGACGTATTTATCCTCCTCCACCTCCGCCAGCCGTGTCACGGCTCTGCCGAGGGGCACCTCCGCCGCGAGAAGAGGCAGAAGGACGCTCAGAGTGTAGACGAAGTTGTTCTCAAAGTGGCTACGCCGCGCAGTGACTAGGTGGACGGGGTACAGCACCAGCCCGGCGAAGGCCAGAAGCGCCGCCATGATGCCGAAGGCGGCGCCGGCCGGGGTACCCAGGTGGAGCCCAGCCACGCCGGCCGCCGCCCCGGCGGCCAAGGGCACCAAGGCGAGGGCCGCCATGTACCTCCGGTAAGAGAAAGCCAGCCCGCTCTGCCGGTAAGGCTCGTAAAACAGCCTCATATCCTCCTGGCCTTGACCGCCTCCAGCGCGGCCTCGGGGTTTAGGTGATACTAGGTGAACACCTTAGCGACGATATACGGCGTGGAGTAGCCCCGCTCCACCATCGCCGTGATCAGCTCCCTACGCCTCCTGTATTCGGCCTTGAGGAAGTCCAGCGACACAAACCGCGTCCTCGCAATGGTCTCTAGATGTCTGCTCTCTTCTACAGGCTCCAACGCGTCTTTCTCCGGGTTCCACCGGAAGACGTAGTGAAGGCGGGGTCTGCCGCCCCGCGCCACACCCATGTTTTCGGCGATCTCCACCACTCTACGCACTATGCTGTTCCCCACCTTAACCCTCAAGATCCTGACGAAGACGTGGGCGAGGCCGACCAGCATCGGCGGCACGTTCATGGGCCGGGTCAAGAGGCGCCGCACCGCGTCCTCAATGGTCTCGGCGTGTATCGTCGTGGCACCGGAGTGACCCGAGCCGAAGGCCTGGAACAACACATACGCCTCCTCGCCCCTCACCTCCCCCACCACCACGTAGTCGGGCCGCGACCTCAAGGCGATGGCCAAGAGGTCGAAGGCAGAAACGTCCCTAACCCCCTCGGCCTTAGACGGCCTCGTGACGAGGGCCTGCTAGTGCTCATGGACGATGTTGATCTACCTGGTGTCCTCTATGGTGTAGATCTTGGCGTCGGGCCTTATGAGGTACAGCAGAGCGTTTAGGAGGGTGGTCTTCCCCGCGCCGGTGGAGCTCACGATCACGATGTTGCGGCCGTAGTCCAGCATAAGCCAGATGTAGGCAGCGGCGTCCGCCGAAATGGTGCCCATCTTCACCTAACTAGGGACGGCGGCATAGCTGTGTTTTATATAGACGTGGCCAGATGGCTCGGCAGTGTGTCTGCCTCAACTGGCTTCTCTGTGTGGATATAACCTGAAAAGAAACCTGACGGAAACCACTGGTACTGGGTAAGCTTTTTCATCGACATAGATGGAGACGGGAGCCTAGATAGAGAGGTTATTTACTATGCGAGAGGCGGTAGCTACGTCGCCGTGGGTGGCTACTTAGGATTCACGACACTGACAGAGGTGAGAGGAACCTTCAGAGTTAGGGCGGATAGATGGAGGCAGTTTCAACTCTCCTCCATATATCCCTCCGGCTACCTAGTGGGGCTGGCGTTGGCTGTTCAAGGCAAAAGCGATGCGGACGCGTATTGGGACAACGTGAAGATATGTCCAGTTTCCTACTTCACCAACGCCCCCTACATCTCTGTGGCGTCTGACGGCTGGACCTCCACCGGCGTGTACATAGATACACAGACCAGCCCTCGCACGCCGCCTTCCTTAGTTACCCAAGTAGACGCCAGCGACGCCACGGGCACTCCCTCAGCGGACTACGGCTACGCGTCGGCCGTATATAACGTAACCATGTGGGCACAGTACATGAGCAGACCTTGGCCTGTGCCTGCCTACGGCACCTCTATCTCTGTGTGGGGTAGATATGTGAAAGACTCAGCAGATGCGCAAAACAATATGGCCTACCTCTCCATAGGCGTAGACACAGACGGCGACGGGCAGATAGACAAGGAGTACATCATATACCGATACGACACCGCAGGTGGAAACGGCGTAATAGTTTCAATGTATTTTTCCGACCCTGACACAGGAGACCCCGTGGTGGTCTGTACCGTGAGTAGCGCCGGCGTCTGCACAACTACAGACCCCCGCTTCGTGGTTGTCAACGCCGGTTCTATGGCCAGCGGTAACAACTACCAGTGGAGCTACACCCTGTACGAACAAGGCGCCGTGTTGGCGGTGGCGCTTGTAGCTGTAGACGCCACAGGATATCGCGACGGCACGGCAGACGACTTCTGGGTGTTTTGGGATGACTTGACTATTCAATACAGCGCATGTCTCCTGCCCGCCGGCTGGAGCGTAGGCGGGAGATACGTGTGGCAGTCCTACAACTATCTACTGGTGACGGGCTCGGCGACGGCGTGTGTGCCGCTTATTACCGCGCCCACCCGCGCCTTGACCTACGTGGCTAACTTCTCCGGCGTGGGGACGTACGCGGTTTTCGACTCTTCGCTGGGCATAATATTCGGCGTCTCGGTCAGCGGTAGCTTGTTTACGGCGTTGTGCAGAGGCGCATCCGTGCCGCTTGGCTCTCTGCCGGCGGCGAGATACGTAGAGCTTAGACCGCTTAACGGCTTCGGCGACGTGATAATACGGGATCAATATGGCGCGATATTAGCCAGATACGGCTGTAGATACACAGCCGCACCGCAGTACGTGGGGTTCAGAGGCGGACTGTTGAGGGTGTATTCGGTAGAGGCTTGGGGGTAGTGTGTTTTTGTTGCAGGTTTACGTAAAGGGGTAAGCGTTATTGCCGGTGTGTCCCGCGTCTAGCGTAAAAAGACACGGGGAGGCTAAGCCTTTACGTTATGCCGCGGCGTCTGGGGGCCCGGCGGTATCTAAGCTTTTAAAAAGAACAGCAGAAGTTTCCATGGTTGTAGAGCTTGTGGAGAGGTCTCTTCCTAAGCCCTCTGACGAGGGTTATATCGAGGCTAGGCTTCTTGAGGCTTTGGGGGAGGCTCGTCTCGCTCTCCGCTTCTTGGAGGAGGGGTTGACGCGTAACGCCGCGTGTAAGGCCTTCCAAGCCTGGAAAGCACTTTTAGCCGCCTTGTTGCGGCTTGAGCTGGGCAAGCTTAAGGCCCTGGCCAGGACCGAGGAAGAGAAGAGGTGGCTTGAGTCTAAGGCCGTGCCGCGGGTTCCCACGTCTAGGATGGTTGTTCTTTCGCTTCTGCTTGAGAAGGCAGGGCATGAAGCTGTCGCGGCGTGGACCTCCCTAGCTCTTGACCTACACGACTACCAGTACCACGGGCCGAATCCAGACATGGCTCTTTCCAAGTTTAGAAACAGGGAGGGGGCGGCGGAGTACACCCGGCGGCTCGCCGCAGAAGTAGCTAGGCGGGTAGAGACCCTTAGAGGGCGCGTTAAATGGACCGACGAGTTGGAAAAGGCGCTGGGGAGGTGAGGGAGGCCTTGGCGCGTTGAAGGCGCTGGAGCGTCTCCGGCTACCGGCGTTACAACTTCGGCGCAACTGCGGCTCTCAATAGCTTCTGACAGTGCTAAAGCTTTATTTAAAGCCCATTTAAAAGACGTGAAGAGGATCAGAGTCGAAATCGCGCCCGACGTCGAGACGGAGTTTATAGATAGAGACCGCGCTCTTGCGCAGGTGGTAGAGTGGGCTGAGAAAAGCACGAGGTGGCCCGTCGTAATCTTCGGCCCGGAGGGTTGCGGCAAGACTGCCTTTCTGCGGCAGGCGGCTTCTGGGCTGAGGGAGCTGGGTTACGACGTCTTCTACCTCCACCCCCTAGACAGGGTCTTCTTGGCTGATGTGGATGATCCCGACGTCAAGACGCTTTTCGCAGATTTGGTGCGGAAGACGTTGGAGGATGAGAAGTGGGGCCGGCTAGCGCTGGCGGTGTTTGACCTCACGCGGGAGATCCTTAAGAAGCGGAGGCGGAAAATCGCCGTAATCGCCGACGACGTGTTCCAGGCAATTGGTTTGGACAAAGCCGCCGCCTACGTGAAAGGACTGCTAAACATGATAGAACACCCTGTATATAGGTACGAAAAAATCGTCGTGCTGGTGGCAACTAGCGAAGGCATGTCGAGAAGTGAAATCGGCCGCCATAGGTGGGCCGACATGATGCCCATGTGGAACATGCCAAGGGAGGGGTTCCAGCAACTGTATGAGAGAATCCCTGGCCCCAAGCCCTCTTTTGAAGAGGTGTGGAGGCTTACCGGCGGCAATCCGGAGATGTTGGTGAGGTTGTATAAGGCTTGGTGGAATGTTGAGGAGGTGGTGCTCCGCTTAATGCAGAACAAGCAACTATCTGCGGAGTTTGTTAGGCGGTGGGGGAGGTGGCTTGAGGTGGCGGTGGAGGATCCGGAGGTGCTTTGGGCCGGCGGCGCGCCGGAGGAGCTTGTCAAAGAGCTGGAGGCGAGGAACCTCATCCTCTACAACATGTACGATAGAAGGCCCAGCTTCTGGGTAGACCAGCCGCCGCCGGAGAAGGACCCAGAGCTCGGCATAGGCAAAAACGTAGCATGGCAGACCCCCATTCACAGAGAGGCCGTGAGGAGGGCGCTTAAAGAGGGTAGTTAAGTTAGGAATGCTACTTGGGGTTGAGGCGTTGTTTTAGGGTTTCTGCGAATTCGGTGGTGCGTTGCGTCAGCTCTTTGATGTCTTCTTCGACTTGTTGTAGTGTGGAGTATTTGCTGAGGATGCCGCTTTCGTCTAGGCCGTTGTACTGGACTTCGTGTAGGTTGAGGGCGAGGGCTGTGAGGAGGACAACCACGTCGCCATATATCTGCCGCAGGGCGCGGGCTACCTCCCACATTCTGCCTGTGGGCATTAAGGCGATCAGCCAGTCGGCCAGCTCCACCTCGGCGCCTTCCCGACTCGCGACCTTCCCCCTGTATTTTCTGAGCAACTCGTCCCGGG
>WYEI01000157.1 GCA_009903905.1 Pyrobaculum sp.
ACTTCGCCGAGATAAAGAGGGAACTCGCTCTGTAATTCTCGACATCAGTTGGCTCCTAAATCACCACCGATCTGCAACCCAGCCCTCATCACCTCGGCCCACTGCTGGCGGTGTTAAAAACATACCGTCCTATACAGTTATATATAGCTTACCGACGAGCCGAGTCGCTTAGCTCTAATCGTGACGTGGGTGGTGGCTTAAACGAGCCGTTTGCCGTCGGCGTTTTTCCTGGCCTCCGCCTTTACCCCCGCCAGCCGGAGGAGGCTGGCGCCTAACAAAGCCTCCTCCTCGTTGCAAGACTCAAACCGGAGCTCGATATTATCTCGTAGATAAAGCCTATACGCCTTCTCTACCCAGCCTGCCGAGATGTAGATGTTGGCCGTCGGCGTTCCCTTCTCGGTTGGACCCACCTCGCCCCGCCGCACCGCGGGGGCGGCGAGCTCCATAGTCCTCACGAATTTGTAGTTGTTAAGATTTTCGTCGGTGTTGATGTACGATACAGCGTGGCCAGTTTAGCCGCTGGGAGTAGATGCCGCCTTTGATCTCTAGCGTCCCTACCTCAACGTCGTATTTCCTATTGAACTGGGGCCTGTACCTCCACCTCTACCTCGGGCGGGCTCTGCGTGGTGTCGATTTTTAGGTAGACCTCTCTCGTGGGGCTTCCCAAGCTCTTCCCCTCCTTGAGGGCCCAGAAGAGGAGCGTAGCGTAGGCGTTGTCTACTTTTTCGGCGCTTCCGCTGAATTTGGTGACGGCCATCGTGGCGGGGGGCAGGGTCTTATCGCCGTTGGGGTCCGGAGTGAAGATCTCGACCACCATCTCGTGACCTTCCTTGCCGTGGAAGATGAGGATCGCGTTGGGCTTGAGGTCTCTCTGTAGCGCCGCTCTGTTGGGCACCTTCTTCACCGTGCTGAACCCTCTTACTTCGGGGACTTCCTTAATCTCTATCTTGGCCATGGCGTGGGGGTTTGAGGCACTATATTAACTTATTGTCTTTAAACCCCTACTGGATTTTTGGAGGTGTATCTTGAGAGACCCTCGGCGGAGGAGGCGGCACCTCTGATAAACTCGGGGAGGAAGCACGGCATAGTGGCGGTCGCCGGGGTGTGCGAGGTGACATACAGCGGGAGGGCGGCGGCATCCCTCAAGCCGGGGCGCCGCCTGTTGTTGATAAAGAAAGACGGGACTCTGCTAGTGCACGAGGCCGAGAAGGCCCAGCCCAAGATTTGGCAACCGCCGGGGTCCTCCACGGCGGCGTATGTGGAGGAGGGGAGGCTCGTGGTGAAGAGCATTAGGTCTAGGCCGTTTGAGACCGTCAGGGTGGTTTTTCTCTCTGTGGATTTCGTGGGTGTTTTCGACGTAGGGACGACCGAGCTGGAGTTCGCTGGGTCTGAGAAAGACATTGTGGAGGCCCTGGTGGCGGCCCCCTGGCTTATAGAGGAGGGCCTTGAGGTGGTCGGCGTCGAGGTGCCTATGGACGTGGGCCATGTGGACATACTTGCGAAGGATAGGGAGGGTATGTACGTGGTTATAGAGGTTAAGCGCGACGTCGCTACACATGAAGCTGTTTTCCAGCTGGCGAGGTATGTAGAGACTTATAGAAAAAAGGGGCACGGGGTGAGGGGGGTCCTCGTGGCCAGCGATATCTCCTCGTCTGCGCTTGAATACTTGAAAAGGTACGGTTTACAGTTTGTAAAGATAAACCCAAGGGAGTTGATGGCTGTAACAAATAAAAATGCATCAAAGTTAATC
Source organism: Pyrobaculum sp. (assembly GCA_009903905.1). The sequence continues at coordinate 1,751 of WYEI01000157.1, forward strand.
TAAACAGTTGGCTTTGTAACACGACGTCAGGTATATTATATACACTTTTAGATATAAATACTTTTCGTAAACACTAGTTTTTTAATCAGTGTCTTGTCCTTTTTACTAGAGGTATTTGTGTGATCTTTATGGTAATATGTTAAAATTCTCGGGTGGCTTTTAAATACGTATACGTATACGCACGTGTATAGAGTACTTGTGAGCAAGAGAGAGGGAAGGATCTTGGTGACGGGGAAGGAGAGGGACCTCAGACTTGTTGAGGAGGGCTGGGACGTCGTCTTTGAGTCTTTTGACTGGGAGGAGGCATTTGACTTCGCCATGGATATGGCTGAGGAAGAGATCGTGGAGTGGTACTACGACGAGGCTGTGAAAAAGAAGTTCATAACCGGCCTATCTGTAGTCGCGTAGGATTTCCAGTATAACAGAGGCGGCTTTTAGAGCCATCTCGCGGGGTATCACAAGAGGCGGCGCCACCCTAATAGTGGAGAGACCCGCGCCTATGACGGCCACGCCGCGTTTAAACGCCTTCATGAGCACCTCATCTAAATACTTGGCAGGTTTTTTCCTCTCGTCTAGTAGCTCAACGCCTATCATAAGCCCCAAGCCCCTCACATGGTGGCGGTCGCCCACCTCGTCGGCAAACGTCCTCTTTATCTCGTCTCCTAGCTTCGCCGCGTGCTCCAAAAGCCCCTCCTCCTCTATCACCTCGATAGTGGCGAGAGATGCGGCGGCCGCCACGGGGTTGCCGCCGAAGGTGTTGGCGTGCGCCCTCCTGGGGAGCGACATCACCTCTGACCTGCCTATTATTGCGCCCAGCGGCAGGCCTGAGGCTATGGCCTTGGCTGTTGCCATCAAGTCGGGCTCCACGCCGAAGTGCTCAACGGCGAACCAGCGGCCGGTCCTCCCGAAACCCGTCTGGACTTCGTCGACCGCCAGAAGCATCCCGTGTTCTTTGGTGATCTTGCGGAGGCCCTGCATGAAGCCCCGCGGGGGCACCACGTAGCCGCCCTCGCCTTGTATCGGCTCTATCAACACAGCGGCGACCTCGTCGGGGCTGACGAGCCTCTTGAAGACCCACTCGTCGATGAACTCCAGCGCGTACTGCCCGCACTCCTCGGGGTCCTTGGCCTTAGAGGGGCAATGCACCGGGTGGGGATACGGGACGTGTATCACGTTGGGCATAACCGGCGAGAAATGTTTCCTGTGCACAGGCTTGGACGCCGAGAGGGACATAGAGGCATACGTCCTGCCGTGGAAGGCCCCGTAGAACGCTATTATATAGGGTCTCTGGCCCTTGAAGTAGCCCCTAGCCACTTTGACCAAGCCCTCTATGGATTCGGTCCCGCTGTTGGTGAAGAAGACCTTCTTCCGGCCGGAGATAGGAGCTATCGAGACGAGCTTCTCGGCCAGCTTGACGGCGACCTCGTAGTAGAAGTCGGTGAGCGAGTAGTGGAGGAAGAGCTCCGACTGCCGCTTGACGGCCTCAACCACCTTGGGATGCGCGTGCCCCGTCGCCGTCACGGCTATGCCTGCGTTGTAGTCGACGTAGAGGTTGCCGTCGACGTCTTCAACCACAGGGCCGTAGCCCCTTGCGATCACCAGGGGATACCAACGGGCGAAAGACTGCATTATCAGCTCTTCGTCTCGCCGCACCACCTCCAAGGCCTTTCAGCTCTTCGTCTCGCCGCACCACCTCCAAGGCCTTTCAGCTCTTCGTCTCGCCGCACCACCTCCAAGGCCTTTCAGCTCTTCGTCTCGCCGCACCACCTCCAAGGCCTTGGGGCCCGGCGGCTCCACCACGATTTTCGGCACCTTGTCTGGGTCTATGGGCCAGTGCCACTTAGGCATAAGTAAACTAAATTGGTCTATATATAACTGTATAGGACGGATATGCTAAGCCTCCTAAACAGCCGTCTACGAGAGAGACCCGTAGGTGAAGCCTATCTTCAAGCTTTCCGCCGCTTCTAGGTTGACAGATCTATACAGGTCGCCACCAGCGGAATCATTCCCATCGATCCCTAGCGACTTCGCCGTCTTAGGGGCGGCCGCGCGGTCATAAACTTAAAAACCCGACATTTACTGTAGAACAGGGCCCGTAGTCTAGCGGTATGATGCCCGCCTCACGCGCGGGTGGTCCCGGGAGGGTAGCTCCCCGGGAATTCAAATCCCGGCGGGCCCATCCATGGATTCTTCTGACGTGGCTGGAGATGTAGTAACTCTATGTGTTGGCTGTGTGGTGCGCCTATACGCCGTCTCGACGCGTTCGATTTCCGCCCCCTTTCATCGCTTGCCCTCCAGCCCCGCTGGAGCAACTCCCCCATGCGGAAGCTTCAACGCTCTCGGCGCTGATGCTGTGAATTGGGATATATGGCGTGCATCCCTCTTCTATGTATATCTACGTCTCGTCTGGCGCATAAGCTCTCCGGTATGCAATAGGGAGGTTGGTGGAGGTGCTACACAAAGACAACGCTTTGAGCAACTTGAAACAATGTCGTGGCTAATATAACAACATAGATTTATTTAAGCTTGTATTCTCTGCGCTGTGTATCAACTTTTCTTCGATGGGGCTTGTGAGCCTGTGAACCCCGGCGGCGTCGGCGCCTACGGCTTCGCTGTCTATGAAGACGATAGGGAGATACACGGCGAGGGCGGCATCGTCTGCGTGGGCGGTTGGCAGTGCACCAACAACGTGGCTGAGTACTCGGCTCTCATAAAGGCGATGGAGTGGGCCCTGTCGGCGGGGGCCGCAGAAGTTGAGGTCTATGGCGACAGTCAGCTGGTGGTGAGGCAGATGCTCGGGGTTTATCAAGTCAAGGCGCCGCATCTAGTTCCGCTGTATGAAAAAGCTGTGGAGCTGACGCGGCGGTTCCGGAAGTTCTCCATAAGTTGGGTCCCCCGGGAGCGGAACACCCGCGCCGACTACTACTCAAAAAAGGCGTACTGCGACTTCCTCAAGGAGCATCCCGAGGTCAGGCGGCTGTACGCCGGGCGGCTGGCCACGGAGAAGCAGGTGACGCTTTTGAAGAGGCTCGGCGTAGAAGACGCCGAGTGTCTTCCGCGGAGGGAGGCTTCGAGGCTTATTGAAAGGTTTCTCAGCCGCCGCGGCTAAGTCCTTACGTCGAGCCCCAGCGCCTGGGCTCTGCGTAATATTTTCGCCACCTCATCCCACGACTTAGTCCGGTAGGCGTAGTAGCGGCCGAGCCGCTCCGCGCCTTCGACTCTCAACAACTCCTGTGCGTAGAGACCTAAAACCACCACGTAGTAGCCGTCCGGCGTCTTGCGTCGGGAGGTCCATACCGCGTTGAGAGGAGGACGCATGAATCCACGTCTAAACTTCTTGAAAAACGTTCTTGAGGCGACGACCGGGTTTGATGTTAGACTTTCTTAATGAGCTACCCTACCTATGACTATGTCTAGTAGCAATAACATAGACAAAATCCTAAATTAATAATATTGAACTCATTGTTAATGTAATTTAGATATCCTTTTTATGTTTTAGTATATCATTTCAGTATTATCTATAGATGCGTGGATTTAGTTAACTGAAGAGTTGGTGTTTCCCCCCATATTAGGTCTGGTCGGCGTTTATCGGCGTGTTAGTTTGGGCAAGCTAACACTGCGGAATTTCCCAGCGGCTTTCTCGCAGTTAACGGTGTTAAAAGGTGGGTGTCACAGCGAAATATTTAAAAAGTAGTAATGCAGGCTCTTTTA
>WYEI01000121.1 GCA_009903905.1 Pyrobaculum sp.
GGCGGGGTTTATGTACTGCCTATTCCAGCTGGCGATTCTGTCCACAGTCGCCAAGAGACTCACCTTAGCGACTGCTACCGAGTTTTCGTTTACATCGAAGGCGATGGCCTCCGCCGGAGGCCTCCTTTCAGGCGCCACGTCGAAGACGAATATCGCATACCACTTATTCCGCCTCCGCTTCAACACCAGCGTGGATGCTAGCTCGGCCTCTTTACGAAGAACTTTCCACCAATACAGCCAGAATCTCCTATGCGGCTTTATCCAGACTTCTCTCCTCCCGCCGGGGAGCGATACTGCGATTTTGACTGGGGCGGCTGAGGCCGCCGTCTTCCGGTAGCTCCAGCTGTTTTTAGCGAATCTTGTCGAGACCTGCCGAACCTCGGGGTGGGGTTTGTGGACTCGGCCGTCTTTCTTCAGCGCGAGAAACGATTTACCGATTTCGACGCCTTGGTTTATAGCCTGCTGGATTAGCTGGGCGGGTAGGGGGTACTGCTTTCTGAAGCGGCGGTACAGCTCGTTGTACTTCTCCTTTTCCAGCCTCCCCCTCTCTCTGCGACATACGCCGCGACTTCCTCCACAATGCGGCGGTACGGCTCCTCCACGGCGGAAAGCTCAGGCGGCGGCCGCTCAAGCTCTACGGCAACAGCCCTCCTCACACACTCCATGCCCCCACCACCCATAAAAACTTTAACGAACCACATCCCCGCCCTAAAGGGCGAGACTTTCGATTATCGGTAAACAGCCCGCATGTGGCCGAACCGCCGCGAAAGCGGCCCGTAGGTCCACCGGGTGAGGACCACGGCGACTAACAAAACCCACGCGCCCAACACAAGGGCCAGCTCGACGTCTGACACGGAGGAAAAAAGGAGGAGACTTTTATATATTCGCGAACTCGACGCCCTCCGTCTTCGTCAGGGTGACCCTGTAGAGGAAGTCCATCTGCCTAAGCGCGGCGGCGTAGTCGAACTCGTTTAAAGCCGCTATGGCGTCCACGGGCACGACGACGTCGTAAAGCCTAAGCCTCGCGCTGGCCACCGTGTAAAGGACGCAGATGTTAGCCACGGTGCCCGTCACGATCAGGTGCTTCACGCCGTACATGCGGAGGATGTGGTCCAGCGGCGTGCCGAAAAAGGCGTCGTAACGCATCTTCTCCACCACGATATCCCCCTCCTGCGGCTTAAGCTCATCCACAATCTCCCAGCCCCAGGTTCCCTTAACCACATGCGGCCCCCAAATCGGAAACTCCACAGGGTCGTCGGGATGGTGCGTATCCTTGGTATATATAACCCGCACGCCCCTCCCCCGCGCCCTTTCCAAAAGCGCCGCGATTCGGGGGATGATCTCCCGAGACGCCGGGCTGAAAAGCTTACCGTCTGGATGCGCGAAGTCGTTCTGCATATCCACAACAACCACGGCGCTTGCCTTGGCGGGAAGCGAAACCCTATCCACAACAGTCACCCTAGGCACCTTGACCACATCGGGCAACATACTACTACTACCGTCTCCATGTTTAATACTTTAGCGTAATCTTTATTACCGCCAACATACACCCAGCCATGAAAGAGGTCATATACACAGAGGCGGCGCCCAAACCCATAGGGCCATATTCACAAGCCGTAAAGGCGGGCAACATGCTCTTCGTGTCAGGCCAAATACCCATAGACCCCAAAACCGGAGAGGTGGTAAAAGGCGGCATAAAGGAACAAACCCGACAAGTCCTCGAAAACATAAAAGCTGTGCTGGAGGCAGCCGGCTACACGCTTAACGACGTGACGATGGCCTTCGTCTTCCTCGCCGACATGAACATGTTCCCAGAATACAACGAAGTCTACGCCCAATACTTCAAGGAGAAGCCCCCCGCCCGCGTCACAGTCCAAGCCGCCAGACTGCCAAGAGATGTTTTAATAGAAATTGCAGTAATAGCAGTAAGGGGTTGATGACGACTCGCAGCGCAGATAGGTGACGACGAACCGGGTGCCGACCCTCTTCATACTAGGCGGAGGACAAGAAGGACTAACGCACGCCAAAAACTGCGGCGCCGTCCACATAGACCACTACAGCCAAGTAGACCCCCAGGAGGTAGACGGCGGCGTCCAGGCACACGTCGAGGAAAAAACCCACGCCCTGCTTCTGCTAGACGCCGCCGAGAAGATATACGTCTACCCAGACTTCGCAGACCTCCTCCCCCACCTCTCCCGAGAGAAGGTGGTAGTAATAGCGCCGCGGGGCCACCCCCTCTGCGCCGAACACCCATGTGCTGAGAAGCCCACCTGCTAGACACCCCCGCATATGTTTTACGCAACCACCTCCCTAACCAGAGGCGGCGTTGAGGCCTGCGTCGACTTCCTAGAGGCAGTAGCCCCACGGCTCCCCCAGTTCTGGCTCCCCCTCCCCCGCGAGCTTTGCCGAGACCAGCCGGTGGACTTAGGCCCCCTGGAGAAGTACCTAGAGCCCCTCCTGGCGCTCTACCACGAAGTAGAGGCCAACTTGCGGTGCTACGAAACCACAGAAGACCTAAAACGCAGAGAGACAGCCGCCGTGAGGCTGGCGGCGCTCGTCATAAAAGCCCGCGCCTACGGCAAAATAGACCTCAAGGAGTGGGACACGCTCTTTCAACAACCTCCACGGCAACCGCCAGCCCCCGCACTCGTCTTCGGCACGCCGCCGCCACACAAAGACGCAGTAGTATGCGGCACATACCCACCCAACCCCCTCGAGACGGCGGCAGATCTATGGCACAAGCTGCCGCCGGCCCAAAAACTAGAACTCGCAAAATGGGTCATAACATACGTCGCCGACATAGTAGACAGCATCAACCTCGACGAGGCGTACCTAAAAACGACAAGAAAAGGCTGGGACGCCGCATACCACAGAATTCTCACCCTAACATAACACATCCACATCCCCGCCGCCGAGCCGGAACAGCCGTCCAACCGGATCCCCAGAACCCGGCACTACTCACGACGCATACGAAATTCCCAAAAAATTTAAAACAGCCACGTAACAATACTCCAAAGCCCCGGTAGCTCAGCCTGGTGGAGCGCCTCACTGGTAAGGAGGGCTTTATCGCCGAGTGAGGAGGTCCCGGGTTCGAATCCCGGCCGGGGCTTATAGGCTTCCCTTGTCTAAGTATATCGGTTTCATTTAGACCATTCTAAGCCGTGTGCTTGATAGAGGTGGCTTTCGTCACGAGAACTTTCTCTAGCACGGGGTTGAGCCCTGCGGGTGGGAAAAATTTTTAAAGCGATGAGTGTTTATCTGCGCCGAAGGGGCCGTAGTCTAGCCTGGCTAGGATGCCGGCCTGGGGACAAACCCCGTTGCCGGTGCGCCGGTGATCCCGGGAGGGGGAAAACCCCGGGAATTCAAATCCCGGCGGCCCCATCCACGGATTCTTCTGGCGTGACTGAATATATAAATTAGCTCTGTGCGTCGGTTGCGAGATGCGCCTATACGCCAACTCGACACGTTCAATTCGTTATCGCCCAAGCCGCCTCCGTCCACCTCTGCCCCATCTACGCATATTGATTCAGATTAGACCCTCAGCCGCGGCAGGCAGACGCGGGAGGTGAAGGTCGTCCTGCTATAACCGAGCGCGCCAACTGCTCTGTAAAATAAAAATTAAGCAGTTGTTACGCTTCCATAAAACTGTACAGCTTTTTATTTTAGTAGAATAGCTTGATTCTCGTGGAGGAACACGCCGATTTCGTCGTTAAAAATGAGGAGGAGGCTAAACACCTCCTTCGCGTCGAAATCGGCGATTTGCTTCACATGCTGGTAAGGCAAACCCCCGGTCTGAAGAATTGGGCCACCAGCGTCCAGGACTGCGTCTACGGCATGCTTGAAGGGGATACGAAAGATAGCTGTAGGGCGGTATATAGCGAACACATCGGCGACGAGACAAAACATGCTGTTTGGCGGATCGTCGAGAGGATATTGTTCACGACGCGATGCAGAGTCATTGCAAGCCAAGAGGCCGACGAGAAAATCGCGAAGTTCAGAATTAGGATCTATGACTTCGAAACGGGTGTCCTCATGGTTACGTCGGTTGCTTTGCTTCTTTCCGTCCATCTGCCGACGCCGATGGCTATAGTCACCTCAATTGTGGGCATCATCTACTCGGCTTTAGTCGTCTGGCTTAAACTGAGGAGGTCTCCGCTATTCTTGGAGTGGTTGAAAAACCGCGAAGTAAGGAAAAGAACTCTGGCCTGCCTAAACAACATTATGCCTGGAATTCTTTCGGAAATCCGAGAAATAAAAGAAAGCCTAAACCTCCGCCTTTCTAGCTAATTTGTCCTTTATAACGGAGTTAACGGCGTATTCGGGATAGTTCACATATATGTATTCCATGAGGTCGCGGACATCCCACCCCACGAAGAACCTAACAGCCGCATAGGGAACTCTCCATTTCGGATCCTTGAGCGGGATTTTCTCGACAGCCCTACGCCCCTTTTCGGTGAGGCGGTAGAGGTACATGAGGCCCGTGTGCTCCGGCCCATCTTGCGGCTTCGGAAGCTCCCTCTCCTCTACAAGTCCGAGCTCTACAAGCCTCCTTAACGCGTCCTCGACGTCTTTGCTCCAAGGTCCGTAATTATACGGCTCAAACTTAACGCCAATTATGCCGTAGACTCTCTCCAGCAGGAAAAGTATCTTCATTATCTTGGTCTTGCAACAAACCTCGCCGCCAGCCGCCTTTAAGACAAGGAGGATCCACAGCTCCACGGGCTTCAGCTTTTTTATCTCGGTTTCCATGTCTCTATCTTTTTTCCTCTTTATAACATTAAGCCACCTCACAGCGCTTAGCGCCTCTATGTAGAAAAATGAATCCAGATTAAATACAGACAAGTAAACGTAGGAAGTAAGAGGCTTTAGTCCGGAGACGCCAGCAGATCCGCAACGTAGCTGAGGAAGGCTATTCCTCCGGCGGCTCTGCCTCTCAACGGCTCCTCTGGCTCCTCGTGGCGGGCTGGGGGCGTCTATATGCCTGTTCCTCTGCTCCTTGTCCCGCCGTCGGCGTCTCCGCGACTTGGGCTTTTTGCCAGTCAATACCTCAACTACCTTCGCCGCGGCGTGGAAGACCGCCGTCCTAAACCAGACAGCCTTGATTCTCATGCCTACTGCCTTTTACCGCCTAACAAAGCTCAGAGACGATAAGCGTAAGTCGTCAAAGATTTTTTATAATCCTTTTCCATAAATCGTAGAGACCACGTAAGTGGACGAGGGGGGTGCCGGTAGTCATGCGGTATGTGAGCCAGTTTCTGAAGGAGTCCTTATCCCTCCCGCCCCAGTGATTCACCTCCACCTCCACATGGCCCTTGAGGATTTCGCTTGCAACGGCCTGCGCCGCGATTGTGGCTTGCCAGAGGGCGCCCCAGCCGACTGGCGGGAGGTCTAGCTTGATGAGCGAGGAGTCGCCGATGAGGTATACGCGCTCTATGTCGGTCTCGAAGGTGGTTGGCGCAA
>WYEI01000115.1 GCA_009903905.1 Pyrobaculum sp.
TTCACTGCGGAATCGACTACTTGATATACGGCGGGGGCATCCGGAGGTGTGTATACTGCGGCAGGAGGCTCTCCAGAGTTGTGACCTCAGTGAAGCCGCCGAGATCCAGAGCTGTGTTTCGGTCCGTGTACAAGAAGTATGCAAATCTCACAAGGCTCCGGTTCAAAGTTGTGTAACGGATTTTCATAGATCTATTTTCGCGTTTTATTTGGATAGGTCATTAAATATAATGATATTATATAGTACTATATAGTGAGTTATACTTATATACCGTGGTGTACTCGCCCACATGCGGTTTATCAAGTGGCTAAACGAGGTGGGGAAGAAAGACATCCTTCTGGTGGGGGGCAAGGGGGCTAACCTCGGCGAAGTGGCGAGCATAGTCCAGGTGCCGCCCGGCTTCGTCGTTACCTCCGAGGCTTTTCTTTATTTCCTCAACGTCACTGGTTTGAGGGAAAAGATAAAGGAGGTAATTAGGGAGTTCATCTCTAAAGGCGAGCCCGACGAGTACGAGAAGGCGAGTAGTGTGATACGCAACTTGATTGAGAACTCGCCTCTGCCCTCTGATCTGGAGGCGGAAATAACCGAGGCATACAAGCGGCTCTGCGATATAACCGGCGTGAAAAACGTGGCTGTGGCCGTGAGGAGCTCCGCCACCTCCGAGGACATCCCCGAGGCGTCTTTTGCTGGTCAGCAAGACACCTACCTCAACGTGAGGGGCGTGGAGAACGTGGTATACTACACGAAGAAAGTCTGGAGCTCTCTCTTCTCTGCTCGCGCGCTTTATTACAGGGATAAGATGGGGATCCCCCACGAGAAGAGCTTGATGGCGGTGGTGGTCCAGAAGCTCGTCAGCGCCAGGTCGGCGGGGGTGATGTTTACCCTCGACCCCACCAACGGAGACAGAAGCAAGGTCGTGATCGAGGCGAGCTGGGGGCTTGGGGAGGGCGTTGTAAGGGGTGTAGTAACCCCGGACGAGTTCATCGTAGACAAATCCACGTTGAAGATTGTGGAAAAGAGGATCTCCGTGAAGAGACTGGCTGTGGTGAGAGACGAGGCGGGGCTCACCAAGGAGGTTGAGCTACCTCGTGAGAAGGCGGAGGCGCCGGCCCTCACTGACCAGGAGGTGGTGGAGCTGGCTAGGATGGCCGTGAAGCTTGAGCAACACCACGGCTATCCCGTAGACATAGAGTTCGCCGTTGATGCAGACATGCAGTTTCCCCAAAACCTCTTCGTGCTTCAGGTACGGCCTGAGACCGTGTGGTCTAGGAGGGAGGAGGCGCCTAAGAGGGCTGAGGAGGCGCCTGCGGGGACTGTGGTGGTTAAGGGCATAGCCGCCAGCCCCGGGGTGGCGGTAGGCGCCGCCAAGATATGTCTCACGCTTGAAGACGCCAAGAAGAAGCTGAAGAAAGGCGACATACTCGTCACTAAGATGACAGACCCAGACTGGGTGCCTTACATGCGTCTGGCAGCGGCCATAGTGACAGACGAAGGCGGCAGGACCTCGCACGCCGCCATAGTCAGCAGGGAGCTGGGCATACCCGCCGTGGTTGGGACGGGCAACGCCACCTCCGCCTTGAAAGAGGGCGAGGTCTACACGGTAGATGGGGGCAAGGGCGTGGTGTTGGCCGGCGCCGTGGCGAAGGCGGAGGAGAAGAAGGCCGTGGAGGCCGCCGCGGCGGCTCCGCCTAGGGAGATCATACTTCACATATACCGCGCCGTGCCCACGGGCACCAAGGTGTATATGAACTTGGGCGAGCCTGAGAAGATAGACGAATATAAGGACCTCCCGTTTGACGGCATTGGCCTCATGAGGATTGAGTTCGTCATCTCCAGCTGGGTTGGGCAACACCCGCTTTATCTATTGTCCGTGGGGCAGGAGCACAAGTTCGTGACTAAGATGGCCGAGGGCATCGCCAAGGTCGCCTCGGCGATTTACCCGAGGCCCGTGGTGGTTAGGTTCAGCGACTTTAAGACCAACGAATACAGGAGCCTGGAAGGAGGCGAGAAGTTCGAACCGGAGGAGCGCAACCCCATGTTGGGCTGGCGCGGCGTATCTCGCTACGTCTCGCCGCAGTACGAGAAGGCCTTTAGGCTTGAGCTCAAGGCTGTGAAGATGGCTAGGGAGGAGATGGGACTCGCCAACGTGTGGGTTATGGCGCCGTTTGTGAGGACTGTGTGGGAGGCCGAGCAGTTCGCGAGGCTTCTGGAGGAGGAGGGGCTACACCGGGACCGCGACTTCAAGGTGTGGGCCATGGCTGAGGTGCCCTCAATCGCGTTTATAGTTGAGGAGTTTTCGCAGTATTTCGACGGCTTCTCCATAGGCTCCAACGATCTGACTCAGCTGGTGCTTGGGGTGGACCGCGACAACGACTTCCTGGTGAGGATCAACCCGAAGTATTTCGACGAGCGGGAGGCCCCAGTGTTGAAGGCCATATATGAGATCATCAAAAGGGCCCACAAGATGGGGCGCACCGTGTCTATATGCGGGCAGGGCCCCTCGGTGTATCCGCAACTGGTGGAGTTCTTGGTGAGGGCAGGTATTGACAGCATCTCGGTGAACCCTGACGCGGTGTTGCAGACCAGGGTTCTGGTGGCCTCGGCGGAGCTTAAGTTGCTCCGCGAGAGGATTGACGCCATATACCACGCCTTGTATAAACAAGACGAGGCGTCTGAGTTCCACGACATATTGAAGAAGGTGTTTGGAGGGGTTAGGTACTGATATTTAAAAGAGCTGTATTTCATACGTGGACTTCACCTCCGTTGTTTTAGGCGGCGTCGCGGCCGTCATGGTGTTTCTCATGGCTATGTATTCCGTGAAGAGGTTTTTCTCCAAGGCCTTGACGAAGGAGCAGATGTACCTCGTAGAGTTCTTGGCGTTGCTCTTCTCCATATCGCTCTTCTTGGCGATCGCCTCGCCGGCGACGCAGATGCATAATCTGTTCTTCCTGGTGCTTGCCGTGTTTGTAATAGCTATGGGCGTCCTCATGCTGGGGACCTGGCGCGTGTTGGAGCAGTACCTCACCGGTCTTTTCGTGACTAGGGTGTTAGATCTCCACGTGGGCGACTACGTGGAGCTCGACAACATGCGCGGCTACATCACTTCGTTGGAGGATACCTACGTGGTGGTGAGGGATCCGAGGAGGGAGTACGTCTATATACCATACACCGTATTGTTGCGGAGGCCGTTTAGACGGGTCAAGGCGCCGGAGGGGCATGAGGTCAGGATCAGGCTTTTCGTGCCCCGTTGGCAGGAGCTGAGGAGGGTGAAGGATGTGGTGGGACAGGTGGCTAAGGAGTATGGGCTGGAGAGGCTCAGCGTAGACGTTGAGAAGATCGGGGTCAGGGGTGTGGTCATCGTCGTTAGAGGCGTGTTGAAGGACCCGCGCCAGGAGGACGAGCTGAAATACGCCGTGCTTGACCGCGTCTACGCCGAGTTTCAATCTACTCGCCGGGGCACCGGCTAATCCGCCAACGTCTGCAGGTCTTCCTGGGGCCCCACCGCGATTAGGTAATCGCCTTCTTGTATCTCGGCGTCTTTCGCCGATATGAAGCCGTCGTCTCTGACCACGGCGATTTTGGCGCCCGTCTCCTCCTCCAGCTCCCCTACGGAGCGGCCCAGCACTTTGGAGTCGGACGTCACCAGCATTTCGAGGAGGGCGACGCCGCCCTTTATTGGTATAATCCTAGTAAATTTGAGGTTGAGCATCCTCAGCAACCTGGACACCACGCAGTGGTAGGTGATTATCGCCGTTATGCCTTCGTCCTCCGCTTGCTTGGCGACGGAGGCGCTTCTCGCCACGATGACCACCATGGGGACGCCTTGGGATTTAGCCAACCGCGCCAGCGAGAGGTTTAACATCTCGTTGGGCGAGGGAAACACGGCCACCTCCACGTGTGAGAAATCGATTTCCTTGACGACCTTTTCGTAGTTCTCAGTCAGCGTGTGTATGTAGACAGGCTCCTTCTCGAATATCTTCGCCCGCTCCCGCGTGGCGAGCACCCTAACCACATAGCCGTTGTCTGAGAGCATTTTTGCCAGCTGGGGGGCCAAGTCGTCGTTGCTGTCTAGCACGAGGGCTTCTCTAACCACATGGGCCTTGTTTCGCAGGTTTTTAAATAAAAACGGAGGCTGAAATTCGCATACTCTCTACACACTCTTCTCTATAGATATTCAAAGATTCGCCCTTTAATATCCTATAAATTTCCTTTATTATATTTATATCCCCATGTTTATACTATAGGGCGGCAAAGATTTATATAGGAAGCTAAAAGGAGGTGTAATGCGTAGGGGCACCGTGGCCGTGAGGGGGTACAGAAATGTGGACCCCTACGGCTCGTTGCATCCCCCAATCTACCAGACCGCGGTCTTCAGGATGGAGGGGGAGGCCGCCAAGTCTGACAGGGGGTTCGACCTTAAGTACAGCAGGGAGGAGAACCCCACCCTGAGGCCCCTGGAGGAGGTGGTGGCCAGGCTGGAGGGCGGGCTTGACGCCCTTGCCTTCAACAGCGGCATGGCGGCTCTCTCGGCAGTCTTCTTCTCGTTTTTAAACGCAGACGCCGCTGTTGCGACGACCATGGAGGCTTATGGAGCCACCCTTAGGCTTCTCGGCTCGCTTGATAAATTCGGCGTAAGGCTACGAAAGGGGTTCCCAGACACCGACGTGTTCGTGGAGTTGATCAAGGAGGCTAGACCCAGGATGGTGTTTCTGGAGACCATAACGAACCCGACGCTGAGGGTTTTGGATGCGCCAGCGGTAGTTAAGGCGGCTAAGGACTTCGGCGCTGTGGTCGTGGTGGACAACACCTTCGCCACGCCTGTGTTGGCTACTCCTCTTTCCTACGGCGCAGATGTGGTGGTGCATTCAGCCACCAAGTACCTCGCCGGCCACAACGACGTGGTTGGCGGAGTCGCCGTGGTGGCGCGGCGGGAGCACCTGGAGGATCTGTGGCTCTGGAGGGCGATGCTGGGCGGAATCATGCAACCCTTTGAGGCTTTCCTCACGCTGAGGGGCGTCAAGACCCTCTTTGTCCGTTTCGAGAGGCAGTGTAGAAGCGCCATGGCAGTCGCCGAGTTTTTGGCCGAACACAGCAAGGTGAGCGAGGTCATCTACCCCGGTCTGCCCACCCATCCAAACCACGGCACCGCGAGGAGACTCTTCGGCGACAAGTTCGGGGCCGTGGTCTCCTTCAGGTTACGAGGCGGCAGAGACGCCGCGGTGAAGTTCTTCAAGTCGCTGAGGATCATAACCCCCGGCCCCAGCCTAGGCGGGGTGGAGAGCATCGCCACCTACCCGGTGGCCAGCGCCGCCTCCCCCATACCTGAGGAGGATAGGAAGACGCTCGGCATCACGGAGGATTTGGTCAGGCTATCGGTGGGGCTTGAGG
>WYEI01000164.1 GCA_009903905.1 Pyrobaculum sp.
TTCACTGCGGAATCGACTACTTGATATACGGCGGGGGCATCCGGAGGTGTGTATACTGCGGCAGGAGGCTCTCCAGAGTTGTGACCTCAGTGAAGCCGCCGAGATCCAGAGCTGTGTTTCGCTCCGTGTACAAGAAGTATGCAAATCTCACAAGGCTCCGGTTCAAAGTTGTGTAAGGGATTTTCATAGATCTATTTTCGTGTTTTATTTGGATGGGTCAATAAATATAATTATATTATATAGTACTATATAGTGAGTTATACTTATATACCGCAGTGTACTCGTCCACATGCGGTTTATCAAGTGGCTAAACGAGGTGGGGAAGAAAGACATCCTTCTGGTGGGGGGCAAGGGGGCTAACCTCGGCGAGGTGGCGAGCATAGTCCAGGTGCCGCCCGGCTTCGTCGTTACCTCCGAGGCTTTTCTTTATTTCCTCAACGTCACTGGGTTGAGGGAAAAGATAAAGGAGGTACTTAGGGAGTTCATCTCTAAAGGCGAGCCCGACGAGTACGAGAAGGCGAGTACTGTGATACGCAGCTTGATTGAGAACACGCCTCTGCCCTCTGATCTGGAGGCGGAAATAACCGAGGCATACAAGCGGCTCTGCGATATAACCGGCGTGAAAAACGTGGCTGTGGCCGTGAGGAGCTCCGCCACCGCTGAGGACATCCCCGAGGCGTCTTTTGCCGGTCAGCAAGACACCTACCTCAACGTGAGGGGCGTGGAGAACGTGGTACACTACACGAAGAAAGTCTGGAGCTCTCTCTTCACTGCGCGTGCGCTTTATTACAGGGATAAGATGGGGATCCCCCACGAGAAGAGCTTGATGGCGGTGGTGGTCCAGAAGCTCGTCAGCGCCAGGTCGGCGGGGGTGATGTTTACCCTCGACCCCACCAACGGAGACAGAAGCAAGGTCGTGATCGAGGCGAGCTGGGGGCTTGGGGAGGGCGTTGTAAGGGGTGTAGTAACCCCGGACGAGTTCATCGTAGACAAATCCACGTTGAAGATTGTGGAAAAGAGGATCTCCGTGAAGAGACTGGCTGTGGTGAGAGACGAGGCGGGGCTCACCAAGGAGGTTGAGCTACCTCGTGAGAAGGCGGAGGCGCCGGCCCTCACTGACCAGGAGGTGGTGGAGCTGGCTAGGATGGCCGTGAAGCTTGAGCAACACCACGGCTATCCCGTAGACATAGAGTTCGCCGTTGATGCAGACATGCAGTTTCCCCAAAACCTCTTCGTGCTTCAGGTACGGCCTGAGACCGTGTGGTCTAGGAGGGAGGAGGCGCCTAAGAGGGCTGAGGAGGCGCCTGCGGGGACTGTGGTGGTTAAGGGCATAGCCGCCAGCCCCGGGGTGGCGGTGGGCGCCGCCAAGATATGTCTCACGCTTGAAGACGCCAAGGAGAAGCTGAAGAAAGGCGACATACTCGTCACTAAGATGACAGACCCAGACTGGGTGCCTTACATGCGTCTGGCGGCGGCCATAGTGACAGACGAAGGCGGCAGGACCTCGCACGCCGCCATAGTCAGCAGGGAGCTGGGCATACCCGCCGTCGTTGGGACGGGCAACGCCACCTCCGCCTTGAAAGAGGGCGAGGTCTACACGGTAGATGGGGGCAAGGGCGTGGTGTTGGCCGGCGCCGTGGCGAAGGCGGAGGAGAAGAAGGCCGCGGAGGCCGCCGCGGCGGCTCCGCCTAGGGAGATCATACTTCACATATACCGCGCCGTGCCCACGGGCACCAAGGTGTATATGAACTTGGGCGAGCCGGAGAAGATAGATGAGTATAAGGACCTCCCGTTTGACGGCATTGGCCTCATGAGGATTGAGTTCGTCATCTCCAGCTGGGTTGGGCAACACCCGCTTTATCTATTATCCGTGGGGCAGGAGCACAAGTTCGTGACTAAGATGGCCGAGGGCATCGCCAAGGTCGCCTCGGCGATTTACCCGAGGCCCGTGGTGGTTAGGTTCAGCGACTTTAAGACCAACGAATACAGGAGCCTGGAAGGAGGCGAGAAGTTCGAACCGGAGGAGCGCAACCCCATGTTGGGCTGGCGCGGCGTATCTCGCTACGTCTCGCCGCAGTACGAGAAGGCCTTTAGGCTTGAGCTCAAGGCTGTGAAGATGGCTAGGGAGGAGATGGGACTCGCCAACGTGTGGGTTATGGCGCCGTTTGTGAGGACTGTGTGGGAGGCCGAGCAGTTCGCGAGGCTTCTGGAGGAGGAGGGGCTACACCGGGACCGCGACTTCAAGGTGTGGGCCATGGCTGAGGTGCCCTCAATCGCGTTTATAGTTGAGGAGTTTTCGCAGTATTTCGACGGCTTCTCCATAGGCTCCAACGATCTGACTCAGCTGGTGCTTGGGGTGGACCGCGACAACGACTTCCTGGTGAGGATCAACCCGAAGTATTTCGACGAGCGGGAGGCCCCAGTGTTGAAGGCCATATATGAGATCATCAAAAGGGCCCACAAGATGGGGCGCACCGTGTCTATATGCGGGCAGGGCCCCTCGGTGTATCCGCAACTGGTGGAGTTCTTGGTGAGGGCAGGTATTGACAGCATCTCGGTGAACCCTGACGCGGTGTTGCAGACCAGGGTTCTGGTGGCCTCGGCGGAGCTTAAGTTGCTCCGCGAGAGGATTGACGCCATATACCACGCCTTGTATAAACAAGACGAGGCGTCTGAGTTCCACGACATATTGAAGAAGGTGTTTGGAGGGGTTAGGTACTGATATTTAAAAGAGCTGTATTTCATACGTGGACTTCACCTCCGTTGTTTTAGGCGGCGTCGCGGCCGTCATGGTGTTTCTCATGGCTATGTATTCCGTGAAGAGGTTTTTCTCCAAGGCCTTGACGAAGGAGCAGATGTACCTCGTAGAGTTCTTGGCGTTGCTCTTCTCCATATCGCTCTTCTTGGCGATCGCCTCGCCGGCGACGCAGATGCATAATCTGTTCTTCCTGGTGCTTGCCGTGTTTGTAATAGCTATGGGCGTCCTCATGCTGGGGACCTGGCGCGTGTTGGAGCAGTACCTCACCGGTCTTTTCGTGACTAGGGTGTTAGATCTCCACGTGGGCGACTACGTGGAGCTCGACAACATGCGCGGCTACATCACTTCGTTGGAGGATACCTACGTGGTGGTGAGGGATCCGAGGAGGGAGTACGTCTATATACCATACACCGTATTGTTGCGGAGGCCGTTTAGACGGGTCAAGGCGCCGGAGGGGCATGAGGTCAGGATCAGGCTTTTCGTGCCCCGTTGGCAGGAGCTGAGGAGGGTGAAGGATGTGGTGGGACAGGTGGCTAAGGAGTATGGGCTGGAGAGGCTCAGCGTAGACGTTGAGAAGATCGGGGTCAGGGGTGTGGTCATCGTCGTTAGAGGCGTGTTGAAGGACCCGCGCCAGGAGGACGAGCTGAAATACGCCGTGCTTGACCGCGTCTACGCCGAGTTTCAATCTACTCGCCGGGGCACCGGCTAATCCGCCAACGTCTGCAGGTCTTCCTGGGGCCCCACCGCGATTAGGTAATCGCCTTCTTGTATCTCGGCGTCTTTCGCCGATATGAAGCCGTCGTCTCTGACCACGGCGATTTTGGCGCCCGTCTCCTCCTCCAGCTCCCCTACGGAGCGGCCCAGCACTTTGGAGTCGGACGTCACCAGCATTTCGAGGAGGGCGACGCCGCCCTTTATTGGTATAATCCTAGTAAATTTGAGGTTGAGCATCCTCAGCAACCTGGACACCACGCAGTGGTAGGTGATTATCGCCGTTATGCCTTCGTCCTCCGCTTGCTTGGCGACGGAGGCGCTTCTCGCCACGATGACCACCATGGGGACGCCTTGGGATTTAGCCAACCGCGCCAGCGAGAGGTTTAACATCTCGTTGGGCGAGGGAAACACGGCCACCTCCACGTGTGAGAAATCGATTTCCTTGACGACCTTTTCGTAGTTCTCAGTCAGCGTGTGTATGTAGACAGGCTCCTTCTCGAATATCTTCGCCCGCTCCCGCGTGGCGAGCACCCTAACCACATAGCCGTTGTCTGAGAGCATTTTTGCCAGCTGGGGGGCCAAGTCGTCGTTGCTGTCTAGCACGAGGGCTTCTCTAACCACATGGGCCTTGTTTCGCAGGTTTTTAAATAAAAACGGAGGCTGAAATTCGCATACTCTCTACACACTCTTCTCTATAGATATTCAAAGATTCGCCCTTTAATATCCTATAAATTTCCTTTATTATATTTATATCCCCATGTTTATACTATAGGGCGGCAAAGATTTATATAGGAAGCTAAAAGGAGGTGTAATGCGTAGGGGCACCGTGGCCGTGAGGGGGTACAGAAATGTGGACCCCTACGGCTCGTTGCATCCCCCAATCTACCAGACCGCGGTCTTCAGGATGGAGGGGGAGGCCGCCAAGTCTGACAGGGGGTTCGACCTTAAGTACAGCAGGGAGGAGAACCCCACCCTGAGGCCCCTGGAGGAGGTGGTGGCCAGGCTAGAGGGCGGGCTTGACGCCCTTGCCTTCAACAGCGGCATGGCGGCTCTCTCGGCCGTCTTCCTCTCGTTTTTAAACGCAGACGCCACGGTTGCGACGACCATGGAGGCTTATGGAGCCACCCTTAGGCTTCTCGGCTCGCTTGATAAATTCGGCGTAAGGCTACGAAAGGGGTTTCCAGACACCGACGTGTTTGTGGAGTTGATCAAGGAGGCTAGACCCAGGATGGTGTTTCTGGAGACCATAACGAACCCGACGCTGAGGGTTTTGGATGTGCCGGCGGTAGTCAAGGCGGCTAAGGACTTCGGCGCTGTGGTCGTGGTGGATAACACCTTCGCCACGCCTGTGTTGGCTACTCCTCTTTCCTACGGCGCAGATGTGGTGGTGCATTCAGCCACCAAGTACCTCGCCGGCCACAACGACGTGATTGGCGGAGTCGCCGTGGTGGCGCGGCGGGAGCACCTGGAGGATCTGTGGCTCTGGAGGGCGATGCTGGGCGGAATCATGCAACCCTTCGAGGCCTTTCTGACGCTTAGAGGCGTCAGGACTCTTTTTGTGAGGTTTGAGAGGCAGTGTAGAAGCGCCATGGCAGTCGCCGAGTTTTTGGCCGAACACGGCAAGGTAAGCGAGGTCATCTACCCCGGTCTGCCCACCCATCCAAACCACGGCATCGCGAGGAGGCTCTTCGGCGACAAGTTCGGGGCAGTGGTCTCCTTCAGGTTACGAGGTGGCAGAGACGCCGCGGTGAAGTTCTTCAAGTCGCTGAGGATCATAACCCCCGGCCCCAGCCTCGGCGGGGTGGAGAGCATCGCCACCTACCCGGTGGCCAGCGCCGCCTCCCCCATACCTGAGGAGGATAGGAAGACGCTCGGCATCACGGAGGATTTGGTCAGGCTATCGGTGGGGCTTGAGG
>WYEI01000022.1 GCA_009903905.1 Pyrobaculum sp.
GAAAAGAGGTTGAGTCGCTCTACCGTGAAATCAAGGAGTGGTTAAACGTAGAGCTCAGTCTATATTAGTCAGCGGGATAACCGCCCTGTCACCGCTCCACGGCTCCCCAAGACGTCATCACGAACCCACCCACAAACAGGGTTAAATACATAAGGCAGAGCCGTGGCTTCACGGCAGGCGTGGCCGCAACGCCCTTCACTGACCGGCCACGTAGCGCCTGCACCACTCTGCCCTCCTCCGCAACGCCTCAAGCACCTGGGGGTCTGCATCCGGGCGTTTTGCGTACTCCTCGTACTCCTCTATGACCTTCCTACAGCCCTCCACCACCCGCCTGTACCAATCCACGACCTGGCCGGGTCTTAACTGGCCTCCTCCTTCAACTTCTTCTTTATGTAGTCTAGGAGCTCTCGGGCTTCCTCCTCCGTGAGGTAGCCGACTTTGAGCCTCTCCGCCAGCTCTCTGTCGCCGACGACGAGCACGAACTTCCCCTCTATGGAGGTGAGGGAATCCGCAGAGACCGCCTTCACGCCCGGCACCTCCGCCCACTCGGCGGGTGGCTTGCCCCTAAACACTACGTAGATCTCCATATATACGCCGTACATCCATTTTAAAAAATGATGCGTAGCGCTATAAGTTGAGAAACGGCTTTAGACAGGTCTCGCGCCAGAGCCTCTCCACGTCTTGGGTGTGCGTAGCAACGGCAACGGGGTCGCCGCCTTTTATCAGCAGAACGTCGTCGTCGTATCCGCAGGTGGCCTTAAGCAGAACCTCCCTCGCCCCGCGGGGCAGTTCGCCCCATCTATACCCCACATATCCCAGCTTTCTGAAGAGCCGGATAGCCGCCGCGTTGTCCTCCGTCGTCGTTGCCATGTATACCCCGGCCCCGCACAGCTCCTCCACCTTCTTTACGAGAAAAGACGCAACGCCGCGTCTCCTGTATTCGGGCACCACCGCCACGTAGTAGTGTACACACGCCGTAGCCGCCAGCTCAACCGTGTAGAAGATCTCGGCGCCGATGGCCTCGCCGCCCATATACGCCACGACGGCGCCGGACCGCGGCCACTTCTCCAAAACCGCGCGGGCGTATTTGACAGGGCCTTTGTAGTATGTACTTATTATCTCCAGAGCCTTCGCACCATCTCTTACTACCTCCACCGCGCGATCTCGGCGAAGTCCTCCTCGCTCAGCTCCAGCCCAAGCGCCCCCGCTATTTCGTCTATGTGCTCCTTCCTCTCCGCCTTCGGGATGGGAACGACGCCACGCTTCACGTACCACGCAAGCGCCACCTGCGCCGGGGTTGCGCCGTATTTCCTGCCGATTTCGGCAAGCCGCCGATCTCTCGCCACGGCGCCCTTCTCAAGAGGCGTGTATGCCATGTACATAATTCCGTTAGCCAAGGCGTAGGGGAGCACATCCGCCTCGTCCCTCCTGTTGTAGAGCGAGTAGTGGTTCTGGACGGCGGCCACCTCGTACTTCTTGGCACACGTCTCAGCCACCTGCAACTGTTGCAGAGAGAAGTTGCTGACGCCAAAAAACCTGACAAGCCCCCTATCCACAAGCGTCTCGAAGGCGCGTATAGTCTCGCAAATAGGCACGGCGTCTGAAGGCCAATGCAACAGATACAGGTCAATATAGGTGCCGAGCCTCGCCGCGCTCCTCTCTGCCGCCTTCAGAACCTCCTCATACCTCGCGTGGCTAGGCCACACCTTAGTAACTACGAAAAGCTCCTCCCGGGGGAGCCCCTTGATGGCCCTGCCCACCAGCTCCTCAGAATGGCCACCGCCGTACATCTCCGCCGTATCTATCAGCTTCAAGCCCCGCCCCACCGCGTATCTGACAGCCTCAACCCACTCTCCGTCTCTGCTCGTATCAGCGGTCCAGAACCCGCCGCCGATGCCCCACGTCCCCAGCCCAATAGCCGGGACACAGCCGACACGTCTAAAACACCTCTTCACAATACCACAGACCCACACCCTATTAAACTTTATAATGTGTGTATTCATCTAACAGGGGCCCGTAGCTCAGACAGGACAGAGCGGCGGAGCGCTTGCTGGCCGCCGTAGGCCGCAAGGCGCCGACCCTCCGGAGCCGTAGGACGTGGGTTCACGGCGAGAGCCGGCCTACAAATCCCACCGGGCCCGCCAGCGGCTTTTTCTGGCCTACGACCGAACTGGTGTGTTGAATTCAAACGCATTGACTCGCTGTCTGGTTCTTCTATCTGGCGTCTACCGGCCGACTCAAGATGCAGACCCCCGGCAACTTTTTACGGTTCCGCACCTTGTACTCTGTGTATATTGCCGACGCTTGGAAGACCCAGTCCACCGAGCCGTGGAGGACGCCGCGTCTAAAGACCTGCTCAAGTACCTTGTCAACTTCTCGACGGACCTAGGCGCAGGCTCAAGATAGTGCCTAGTTTTACCTAGGGTTATGACCTCACGGCGTGTTCAAGAGCACCACATATGTTGAATAGTTACCCACGTTCCCGCCTCTAACCTCTTAAATGCCATTTTCCCACCGATAAATGTCCATAGGCACACCCTACAGACTTACAGGTCGGGCCTATGCTGTGGGGTAGTTCCTATGGGCAACGGTTTAACGTATACACAAACCCATTGGACTTATGAGTCCTAATGACATGTCAGAAGTAGTGCCCGGCCGGAATTTGAACCCGGGCCACGGGGTCACGCGTTCTGTCAACGCTGCCTTGCAAAATAAGAGAGATGGGCATTAGATGTGAAACTTTGTGAATAACCTCTTCGTTGGGGGGATTATAGACACGTCACTTCGATGTACTTAAGCTGACGCCTAAACCGTCTCTTGACGTCTTTCACAATTTCACAATTTTTGGACACAAAGCATTATCGATTTCAAACAATGCGCCTTCCAGATCCATTCCAGTCGGCCAAATCTGGTATGTTGTTGAAACGTAGCTTGCCACCATCTTCATGATGCGATGCGTCATCGGGTCTTCCCTAACAGGTACTCGTTCACAGGTACAATTATGCCTGTGAGCCTGCACCTGTCAGTCTTTACCTGTAAGGAGAAGGCTTATATAGCTAACCGAAGAGAAGAGCCATGGAGTCAATTATGGTTCAACATATACCGCGGCGTTTACCACGTCATGGATATAAACAAAATTAAACAACGTCTAAAGCTCACGCTTAGGCTTGTTGAGAAGCCGCCGACGCTGGAGGAGGTGCTTGAGGAGGCCTCCACCCGCGGCGTCCTCCGGGGGCCTGTTGACTGGGTATTCCCGGCGTGGGCCACCTATGTCGAATACGCGGCACAGAGGATCGCCGAGACGTTTCAGCTTACAGAGGAGGAGAGGAGTCAGCTCCTTGACTTCAGAGACACAGTGAAGCGACTCCTACTGGAGGCGCAGAGGCAGGCCAAGGAGAAGCTGACAGCGCTGTACAAAGCCGTCGCCGAGGACACGTACAGGATTAAGGGGAAGAGGCTGTATGCGCCAGACGAGACGTGGATGGATATAAGAGGGGACTTCGCTCCGCGCATTATAATCCGCGGCGTGAGCGCCTCGGTGCGTTTTCCCGACGTGTTGAAGCTACCGCGCGAGAGGCTTGAACTGCTTCAGCTGGGCTGGAGGGCAAGCGACGAAGGTAATGAAAGGAGCCGACCCTACATGGGCACTACACAGCCCTGGCAGGTGTTCGCATGGACTGCGACGAGATACGGAGAGCTTTACATACGCGTCGCCTTGGTCAACCTAACGCAAGAGGGTGTAAGCGTATTGGTACATCTTAAGGCGAAGAGCTGGAGGCAGAGGTGGAGCAAGACGGAGGCCGTAGACCTCGCCGCGGGCCACCTCAGACGTGGGGAGTGGGCGCCCTTGCTAACTATGCGGCTTGGCGATGGCCAAGCCGAACGAAGGAAGGTATTAAGTAGCGAATACAAATTAATGATTGCAAATAAGGAGCCTTGGAGGTTGGGCAACAGCATAGGCACGAGAAAGGCCCTAGTCGCCACAGGCAAAGAGGCGTTTGTAAAGCTTAGAGAGGCGGCTGGCGTATACGGCGAACTGCTGGATCTGCTGAGGGCCCACAAGTGGATCTACATAAAGCTAGCCACAGACGACGGCTTTAGAGCCGCCTTCAAGCTGAAGGCTGAGAAGAGGAGCATAGACGTCCTTAGAGAGGCGTATAGGCAAAACAACGGCGAGATCCCTACGGAGCAGTTTTCACACGCTGAGGCGGACAAACCGGGTGCCGTGGCTGCGGCGGGCGTCGTGATGCATCTCGAGCTGGTGAGCGGCAGAGGCGGCTCCCTCGTCGCTAAATACTTCACCCGCGATGTCGGGAAGGCGCTCGCCGCCGCCGATAAGCTCAAGGCGGCTGGGCTGAGGCCCAACATTGTGAGATCCGGCCCAAACTACGTGGTGTACATAGCCACCACGGACCTTCTAAAGCTTGCAGAAGAAGACGACGTCGTCAGAAGAGCCATAGCGCTGTATCTCGCCGAAAAGGCGAAGAACGGCACGCCGATGCAGAGGGAGATCGCCGAAAAGCTCCTAAAGAGACATCCTCTTTTTCAATCTCCCAATGTCTTTCTGCATCCTTGAGGCTGGTGTCGTTAGCGCCTCGCGCCGCGTGAAATCGACGAGTCCATGAGCTACTGGAGGTCGACGTCTTAAGCTAACGACCGTGGAACAGAGAGGTGAACGGAGGCGGCTGGGGCGTATATTGAATTGAACGCGTCGAGATTGCCGGCGTATGGAATCGGCACATCTCGCAACCGACACATAGAGTTAACTTCATCTATCCAGCCACGCCAGAAGAATCCGTGGATGCGGCGGCCGGGATTTGAATTCCCGGGGTTTTCCCTCCCGGGATCAACGGCTTGGCAGGCCGCCATCCTAAACCAGGCTAGACTACCGCCGCTGTGTAGGCCCTACGGGGCATCTTTTTAAATTTTTCTCCTCTTATTTTAGCCGTTCTTTATAAATAGTACCCAGTTGGCAGGAACCATGTCGAGGAAGCAGAAGCTAAAGTTCTACGACATTAAGGCGAAGCAGGCGTTTGAGACGGATAACTACGAGGTGGTTGAGAAGCAGACTGCCCGTGGGCCGATGTTGTTCGCCGTCGCCAAATCCCCATACACAGGCGTAAAGGTGTACAGGTTGCTGGGTAAGAAGAAATAGAAAAAGATTTTTTTCTCTCCTCTTTTTTTTCATATGCCGTATAGGTTTCGTGGTGTGGAGATTTACTGGCTTGGCCACGACGCATTTAGGGTTGTGGGTGGGGGCGTCGTTCTCTACATAGATCCCTACCAGGTACAGGTCGGGGAGCCTAAGGCAGATGTTGTGTTGGTCACGCATGAGCATTTTGACCACTGCGATCCGCCCTCTATACAGAGGGTGGCGAAGCCGT